>SVDS01000184.1 GCA_015057715.1 Paenibacillaceae bacterium | reverse complement strand
TATTCCGTACTTACTAAGAAAATCAGTGGGTATCATTACCACACCATTTCAGTGACACGAAGAATTTTCTTTTACGGATTACTGTTTATGATGCCTGTATTATTTATATTTAAGTTTGAGCCGGACATGGATCAGATTATAAAACCGGTAAATTTGTTTAACATCATATTTCTTGGATTTGGAGCATCGGCCATTTGCTTCGTAACCTGGAATTATGCTCTGAAAATACTGGGAGCCGTAAAAACCAGTGTCTATATTTATATGGTTCCGGTAATTACTGTTATTACCTCTGTACTGATCCTTCACGAGACAATTACAGGTACTGCCGTGCTTGGAATCATGCTTACACTGGCAGGACTATTTATATCAGAAATAAAGTTGCCGGTCAGAGACCAGAATAAATAGAAATGGTTTTAAAATCATGATAATATAAGTACATAAATGGAATGTCATACTGTTGGAAATAATAAGAGCAGACAGACGGAAAGGGGAATAAAGATGTTAGAAACAGGAATAAAAGCACCGTCATTTGAATTACCGGACCAGAATGGAGTAATCCATACATTAGATGAATACAGGGGAAAGAAAGTGATTCTTTATTTTTATCCAAAAGACCAGACACCGGGCTGCACCAGTCAGGCATGCGGATTTGCGCAGCTTTATCCCCAGTTTCTAGAAAAGGATGCAGTTGTGATCGGCATCAGCAAAGACAGCGTTGCTTCTCATAAGAAGTTTGAGGAGAAGAATGGTTTGCCTTTTACTCTGCTTTCTGATCCCGAGCTGGCTGCAATTCAGGCTTACGATGTGTGGCAGGAAAAGAATATGTATGGAAAAAAGACCATGGGTGTGGTTCGGACCACATATCTGATTGATGAACAGGGAGTAATTATAAAGGTATTGGGAAAAGTAAAGGCAGCTGAAAATCCAGCGCAGATGTTAAAGGAAATCTAAATGAAGATCATAATCTCACCAGCGAAAAAGATGAATGTGGATACTGATTCCATGTCAACGGAAGGATTACCTGTCTTATTAGATCAGACCAGAGTACTTTGGGAAGAAATTAAAAAGCTGTCTTATGATGAGGCGAAGAAGTTATGGGGCTGCAACGACAAGCTTGCGGAATTAAACTACAGGCGGTTTGCAGAAATGGACTTAGAAAAAAACATAACTCCTGCAGTACTGGCCTATGAGGGTCTTCAATACCAGCATATGGCGCCCCTGATTATGACCAGGCAGGCACTTGATTATCTGGGAGACCATTTGCGGATTCTCTCCGGGTTTTACGGAATCTTATCTCCCTTTGACGGAGTAGTGCCATACCGTCTTGAGATGCAGGCGCGTATGGCTGTTGCAGGCAGCAGGGATTTATACAGCTTCTGGGACAACAGGATCTATAAAGAACTGGCAGGGGAAGATCATACCGTAATAAATCTCGCCTCAATGGAGTATTCCCAGGCAGTGAAGCCATATTTGTCGTCTGCTGATACATTTGTCACCTGTATATTTGGAGAGCTGGATCAGGGTAAGATAAAGCAGAAGGGCACTCTCGCCAAGATGGCAAGGGGGGAGATGGTTCGGTTTATGGCAGAGAACCATGTGACAGAGGTCAGACAGTTAAAGAAATTTAATGCATTGCGGTACCGGTACATAGAGGAGTTATCCACTGAGACAGAAATGACTTTTGTTATTGGTGGATAATAGAGCCTATCTAATGAATAATTACCCGTTCTCTGATAATCAGAGTCTTAGCCATCCGTTTTACCTCTGTTTTTGCAAATTGCAACTGCTGGTTGTCAGATCATACAGTGCACTTGGTAGTTGACAACCGGTGTAAATCTTATAATAGAGGCAGTCAACGGACATCATTCGCTTTCTTTCAGACTATAACAGAATAGAAAGCAAAGGATGGGCAGTATGACCAATATGAATGATGAGAGGATGGATCATAGTGATATTAGCAGAAAAAATTATGGAACTCAGAAAGAAAAATGGGTGGTCTCAGGAGGAACTGGCTTTCCAGATGGATGTATCCAGACAGTCAGTCTCAAAGTGGGAGTCAGGGGCTTCCATTCCGGATCTGGAACGAATCTTAAAACTCAGTCAGCTGTTTGGTGTATCTACGGATTATCTGCTGAAGGAGGAGTTAGAAGATTTACCGGCATCATCACCCGAAATTTCTGATGGTGATAATGGAAGAAGACGTGTCACCATGGAAGTTGCAAGTGAATATATGGAGAATAAGATCAAAGCTTCGAAGAAAATAGCCGGGGCAGTATCAGCCTGTATCTTGTCTCCGGTTGTTCTTATTTATCTCGGGGCACTGGCAGAATTTAAAGAAAATGTGATCAGCGAAGGGCTGGCAGGGGGTGTGGGTGTTATTGTTCTGCTTCTGATTGTTGGACTTTCTACGGTATTTTTCATATTAAACGGGATGAAGATGGAAGCATTTGAGTATTTGGAGAAAGAAGCATTTCAGCTGGAATATGGAGTAGAAGCAATCGTACGCAATAAAATGGCACAATATGAAGGGATTAACCGTCTTTATACGGTTACAGGTGTATTTCTATGCATCATTTCCGTGTGCCCGTTGCTGATTGCATCATCTTTGGGTGCATCCGATTTTATACAGACGATTTGTCTGTTAATATTGTTTGTTATAGTGGCCGTGGCTGTTTTTTTAATCATTGTGGCAGGCGAGAAGAAAACCTGCTTTCATATTCTTCTTCAGGAGGGAGATTATTCAGAAGACAAAAAAATGGAAAAGAGAAAAAAAGAACGTATTCCAGCTATTTACTGGTGTATTGTGACTGCAATTTATCTGGGAATCAGCTTTTTAACTGAAGACTGGGGTAAGACCTGGATAATCTGGCCAAGTGCAGCAGTTTTGTATGGGGCTGTATTGGGTATTGCCGGGGCATTGAGAAAAGAATGATATCAGAAGGACTTAAGTGCAAATTCATTATAGATGAAACTCGTATCATCTAATACGGGGGAAAGTTTCTTTTAATGAATTTACTCTTAAGTCCTAATGATGATTAAATAAGTAAATCAGGCCAGCCGCAGCGCGTTCATTGGACAAAATCTGGTACATTTGCCACAACGTATGCAGGTTTCCATATCAACCGTGGGAGCCTGGAAGCCGTTTTGCTTTAAGGCTCCTACCGGACAGATTCGGACAGAGGGGCAGGGGTGATTTTGGGGGCAGTTCTCTTTTATAACAACAAGGGTTTGTGCATTCATTGTTTAACCTTCTTTCTATAGATGGGTTGTTTATGTTCCTGATTATAAAAAATTTAAAGCATTATGTCTGTAACAACGTCACACGAAAAGAGAAAATTTTTCAATACCAGGAGGTGACACCATGAAGATCAAAATAATCGGTTCAGGTGGCTGCGTCAGCATACCAAGACCATTATGCCAATGCAGAATCTGTAAGGAGGCCAGAATAAAAGGAGTTCCATACGCAAGATGTGGCTGCAGTCTGTATTTAGAAGATTTAAACTTATTAATTGACACACCCGAAGATATCAATGCAGCACTAAATCATGCCGATGTGAAAGCAATTGATACCATCTTGTTCAGCCACGCAGACCCGGATCATACCATGGGAATCAGGGTGATTGAGCAGTTAAAGCTGGACTGGCTTGCCCAGTCTGTGGGGATAACCTGCAGCCAGCCTTTGACCGTAGGGGCGATGCCTGAGATTATAAAGGAACTGAGGAGTCAGTGCAGTAAATATGGTTCCATGCTGGAGTATTATGAAAAGATGGGGCTGGCGAAAGTCAAAAATATAAACCATCTGGAACAAAACGGAATCCAGCTCGAATTTGTCCCGGTTGATGAAAGTGGGGTTGTAACCGTTTTTGTGATAAAGGATAAAGACCGGAAAGTGATTTATGCGCCCTGCGATGTAAAACCATTTCCCAATCACCTGCTATTTTATAAAGCCGATGTCTTGATTATTGGCAATACCATTGTGGGAGATCAGCTAAAGGATGGGTTTGTACTTGATGAAACAAATATTCTGCGGAAGGAATTATTTGTTATGGATGAGATTGTTGCATTAAAAAAGAATTATCAGATAGGAAAGGTAATCATTACCCATTTAGAAGAAGACTGGGGAAAGTCCTATGACGATTACTTTAGGCTGCAAAGACAGTATGAAGGAATTGAATTTGCCTATGATGGAATGAAAATAGAATTCCCATAGGCTGAAAAGCAGGAAACTCCCACAGGCTTTCTATTTCATGGACTTTGCGGCGTCCTTGAAATCAGCCATCTGGGAGTTAAAGGCGTGGCATTCATTATAGCAAAGATAAAAGTAGCGGTTCATGGGCATGTCCTTTATGGGACGGGCATGGATCACTTCAGACCGGGAAGATCCCTTTACATAGCGGGTGGAGATGACTCCGATGCCAAGGTTGCGGGCAACACCGTCCAGTATGGCAGATCCGCTGTAGGATTCCCATTTAACGCTATAAGGAATATGCCGGGTCTGCATGAGGTTTTCAAAGATGGAACGTGTTCCGCTACCAACTTCCCGCAGTATAAATTCACAGTTGTATAAATCCTCAGCTCTGATCACATCCCTTCCGGAAAAAGGATGGTCTATGCTGTAAATCAGCTGCAGCTCGTCTTCCATAATTGGTTCTGTATGAATCTTCTCATTTATAATCACGCCTTCCACCAGTGCAATATCCAGCTCATTGTGAATCAGGCGGTGTTCCAGTATCCTTGTATTTTCTATATATACAGAGCATGAGATGTCCGGATGGCTCTTTTGCAGTCTCTGTATCATATCACTGATCATGGTATCTCCGATGGTTAAGGTAACTCCCACCCGCAGCGGGCGGAGCACGGCAGAGTTTTTCATGGATTGGTTTAATGTCTCATAACTGTTTAAAACATTCAGGGCCCTGTCCCAGAAAAGCTTTCCCATGGGGGTCAATTCCAGCCGCTTGGGATATCGTTTAAAAAATGTGGTTTCATATTCTTTTTCCAAATCTGCAATAATCTGACTTACGGTAGGCTGGGACAGATAGAGCCGTTTGGCTGCCTCACTCATCTTTAATGTCTCTGCCACTGCTATAAAGGTCTTTAACTGCTTCAAGGTTGCCATCTTACTATCTCCCTTCATCTGGTATAGATAAAACCAATATCATGCTTTAGATAATACTATTTTACGGTGCAAAAAACAAGTGCTATGATATTGATAAAAAGTAATCAAAGTGTTGATATCAATCAAAAGGAGAAAACAATGAAGGTGATTGTACTTGGCGGTGTGGCTGCAGGAACTAAAACAGCTGCAAAGCTTATGCGGGAAGACCGAGAAAATGAAGTGATCATTCTGAATAAAGGAGAAAACATCTCTTATGCAGGTTGTGGACTTCCGTATTTCGTAGGAAATGTAATATCTGAAAAGGAACAGCTGATCGTCAATACTCCTCAGAAATTTGAGAATCTCACTGGAGTAAAGGTATTGATCCGTACAGAGGCAACAAAGGTAGACCGTAAAGGCAAAACGGTGACAGCAGTTGATCTGGGAACTGGAGAAGAAAAGTTATACCATTATGATAAGCTGGTAATTGCAACAGGAGCAAGACCGGTTATTCCGCCTGTTGAAGGAAGAGAACGAAAGAATGTATTTACCATGAGAACGCCTGAAGATGCCATAGAGATCAGGGAGCTTGCAGTAAATGGAGGAATAAAAAAGGCAGTAGTGGTGGGTGCAGGCTATATCGGACTTGAACTTGCTGAGAATCTGGCTGCGGTAGGAATTAAGTCAGTTGTGGTGGATATGGCGCCTCACATTCTTCCTGGTTTTGATCCCGAGGTTTCTGACTATCTGGAACGAAAGATTGCCGATGCCGGAATCCCTGTTGTAACAGGGGTGAAAGTAACCGCTCTTGAAGGCGATGGTAAAGTCGAGAAGGTTGTAACGGATAAACGCGCCTATAAAGCAGATATGGTTGTCTTCTGTGCAGGAATCAAGCCGAATACAGAATTCCTGGAGGGCACCGGAATTGAAATGTTCAAGGGAACAATTATTACTGATTCCCAGGGAAGAACCAATGATAAGGATATATATGGAGCAGGAGACTGTGCCATGGTGAAAAACGCCATCACAGGAAAACCAGCATGGTCACCCATGGGATCAACGGCCAATATTAGCGGAAGGCTGGTTGCACAGAATATTGCTGGTGAAGAGCGTTCCTACCGCGGCGTTCTGGGAACTGCAGTGTGTAAGCTTCCAGGGCTGAATGCCGGAAGAACTGGACTGACAGAGTCCCAGGCCATAGAGGAAGGATTTGATGCAGCCAGCGTGATTGCAGTGGTGGATGATAAAGCACATTATATGCCGGGTGCATCTTATTTTATTATTAAAATGATTGCGGATAAGAAAACCCTACGCCTTCTTGGCGTTCAGGCTGTTGGCAGCGGTGCCGTTGATAAAATTGTGGATATGGCAGTAACTGCGATTATGTGTAAGGCGGATTTAAATGATCTTACTGATATGGATCTTGCTTATGCACCTCCATTTTCTACAGCAATCCATCCATTTGTACATACTTTAAATATTTTACTTAATAAATTAAATGGCAATTTAAAATCCATGACTCCTGCGGAATATGCAAATGGAATGTCAGAAGGTTATAAGCTGGTGGACGCAGGTCAGGCTCCTTCCGTGCCAGGTGCCATGCATGTGGAATTAACTGAGGTAGACGGACCAGTGGAAGGGCTTGATAAAGAGGATCATATTCTTCTTGTATGTAACAGGGGAAAGCGGGCCTATCTGCTTCAGAACCGGCTGGATTACTACGGATATAAACATACAAAGGTGCTGGAAGGCGGAATTACTTTTACAGAGGTAGAAGGTTCATAATAAAAAAACAGGAGTGGTAAAATCATGACATGCACATTAAAGCCAGATGAGATCAAGAGGGTTAAGGCTCTGGGGTTTTTAAATAATAAGGGAACGGATTTATTTAACGGGCGGGTAATTACGGTAAACGGTAAGATTACAGCAGATCAGACCGCTGCCATTGCGGAGGCAGCAAGAAAGTTCGGAAACGGAGATGTGGAATTTACAGCCCGCTTAACAGTGGAAGTAAGAGGGATTCATTACAATGACATTGAGGCATTTCAGAACTGCCTTGCAGAAGCGGGGCTGGAGACCGGAGGAACGGGATCGCTGGTGCGGCCGGTTGTATCCTGTAAGGGAACCACCTGCCAGTATGGGCTGTACGATACTTTTGATCTTTCAGAAAAGATTCATGAGCGGTTCTACAAGGGTTATCACACGGTTAAGCTGCCTCACAAATTTAAGATTGCTACTGGTGGATGCCCCAATAACTGCGTAAAGCCTAATTTAAATGATCTGGGCATTGTAGGTCAGATGATACCCTGCGTTGACGAAGATATGTGTAACGGCTGCAGGAAATGTCAGGTTGAAACAGCATGTCCCATGAAAGCAGCAAAGCTTTCCGACGGCCTGATAGAGATCGATAAGGAAATCTGCAACAACTGCGGACGATGTATCGGAAAATGCCCATTTGATGTCATCGAAGAGGGTACTCCTGGATTTCTTGTGTACATTGGCGGCAGATGGGGAAAAAAAATCACCCATGGAAAAGCGCTGGGCAGGATTTTTAAGAGCGAAGAGGAAGTTTTGTCAGTGGTTGAAAAGACCATACTCCTGTTCCGGGAGCAGGGGAAGACTGGAGAGCGGTTTGCGGATACCATTGAACGGATTGGGTTCGAAAACGTTGAAGCACAGCTTCTTACCGATGATATTTTAAGCAGAAAGCAGGAAATATTGGATGCAGAGCTGCATCTGGTGGGCGGGGCAACCTGCTAAGCATCCAGTTTCCATGCATTCTGATTTGCGATTTTAACAGCTCCCCGCAGTTTGTCAGAATGGGAGCTGTTTTTTCAGCCATGCACCGGCAAGTTGGAACCAGGTCTCAACTTCTGGAGATATCTGGTTTGGAGTGTTGGCTGTTACCTGATTTGCCAGAGCCAGTCCATGCTCTCCTTCCTGGAAGATATGGAGTTCGTA
>SVDS01000183.1 GCA_015057715.1 Paenibacillaceae bacterium | reverse complement strand
ATTCCTGCATTGTTTTCAGCCATGCTGATGCTTGGAGTTGACCGGAATGCACAGCGTATGGTTTCTGAAATTCACCGCCAGTTCAGAGAGATTGCAGGATTAAAAGAAGGAAAAGAAGGCGTTGTTCCGGAATACGATAAGTGTATTGAAATTGCCACTGACGGCGCAATTAAGGAGCTGGTTCCAGCCGGGCTTATGACCATCATTGCAACTTTGTTAGTTGGATTTATCGGAGGCGTACAGTCCATCGGCGGCTTCATTACAGGAAATATTGTCAGCGGATTATTATTTGCATTATTCATGTCCAACTCAGGAGGACTGTGGGATAATACAAAAAAATACATTGAGGCAGGGAATAATGGAGGCAAAAATTCACCGGCTCATAAGGCAGGTGTAGTGGGAGATACAGTAGGAGATCCATTTAAAGATACGGCAGGTCCGTCAATAAATACTCAGATAACGGTTGTATCCCTGGTGGCTTCTCTTACAGCTACTATTTTCCTCACCTTTAATCTGTTTGGATGATAATCAGAAAATCAGGGCAGAAATCCTTTTATGTGGATTTCTGCCCTGTTCTCACCCGAATCTATTCTATGTTTAATATTAGATCCTTAAAATCCATTGACACCAGAACCCGGTAAATATCATGCTTCCAGGTTGTTTTCAGCCGGTCATCTGTTATGGGAAGACATTCTTTTTTCATATAAGAGCTGCCGGTTACAGTTACTGTACCAAGATCTCCGATTTTTATCTGGTTCCCATGTAATGCTGGTTCCTCATAAAACATAAGGGATAATACCGGTTGCAAATCCTCCCCCTCGTAATGGTCCGTTATAACAATCTGTTCACCCTTCTTCATGACAGCACTTCGCTGATAAGAATGAATCCGGCTGTCCGGGTAAGCACCGGCAATGTCCATTGTAATGCTGCACAAAGTAGAACCAAGCTCATAAGAGACATCTTTTGCAGCAAAAGAAGCTCCGTCTTTCTGGATAATTTCATTATCTCCATCCAGGAAAGAGGGGAGGTTGTGGTAACGGGACTGCATGGTCCATATATCATACCTTTCCGGAGAAAATGTCTTTTTCGTATAGGTTTCCACGCCTACATCGATCAGCAGCGGCTTGCCATCTTTATAAATGGTAAAGCTGCCGGTATCGTTGTGATTGTGGCTGTCATTGTTATCGCCTGCTTTGACGGCTAAGTACCGATGGTCATCCCTTGCAATGAAGATTCCAACACTTTCATACCAGTAATCCTTATGTTTAATGGAAGAAGCTTTGTCAAAGGTCAGCATTTCCCCATGTGTGAAAACGGTCTGGAGCCGGTAAAATAAATTGTGCTCATTGACCTCCAGGGGATCTTCTCCATTTTGATAATCAGAAGCAGCAAAAGCCATCAGTTCCTGGTTCCCTGTCCGTTTTCCGAATAAGAATTCTCTGGCGCCGCAGCGTCCGGCGACAGGAGAGCAGTCTGCAAAATTAACATAATAGATCCCGTCGATATGAACATTTAAAATATATGCTGCAATGTTCTTAACTTTATTATTTAAGTATATGTTTTGAAAAGAATTATCTGTGATGCCATTGAGTACTTCCAGACAATTAAACAGACATAATCCTGCATGACGATAATACTGTGCTCCCTCGTCACAGCACCCGTCTTCACCGTATTCATCAAGAAAGTAATCGATGCTTCGGCATGCTTTCTCAAGGATCTGTTGTTTCCTCGTTTCATCAAGATCTCTTGTAAATGCAGAAAGAAGTACGTTTTGTGTACACCACACTGTCCAGTTATTCATGGGACTTTTGCCATCACCCATCCACCAGAAATGTTCATTCAGATAAGGCCGAAAGATCCGTTCTTCCAGATTTTTATTGATCATTGCCGACAGAAAGGGACTTACCTCGAGAAGCTCCTGCCGCAGAAGATACTCTGCCATAGACAGAACTGCTCCGGTTTCAGCAGCGAATAAATCGATGACAGGCCGGGTTACGTCAGGAAGGATAAACTGGGGTGTATCCCGGATATAGGAGTTATGGGCAGGGAGCTGCCACGCATTTTCTTCGCAGATTAAATAAAGGCCGTTGATGATATCGTCCAGAAATCGTCCTTTATATTCTGCACATTCAGCCAGAACCAGAGAATTTAAAACGGTTCTCCTTAAAAACATTTTATCCTGAAAATGACTCCGGTTTCCTGTTCTGGAGAATTCCATAAATTCAGTTGCAGGAAGGGAGGGATAGGAAAAGCCAAGATATTGCTCCCCATCCTGAATTAGCCGTGATCGTAATTCTTCCGGCAGACCTTCCCAGGAATCCCGGCTGGATGCAGGAAATAACGGTTGAAAGCTGGTAATGGGTTTCGTTAAATGCTGAAAAATTTCTGTAATCATGATGTATTCTCCTTATTCTTCTTCCGGATCCATAGTATTTTGCTGAATAAAGTCCCTGGGAGAGTATCCAGTGACTTTTTTAAATACCTTGCTGAAATAAAAAGCGCTTTCAAAGCCCAGCTGGTCGGCTACCTCATAAATCTTCATATCCTGTTCCAGGAGAAGAGTCTTTGCTTTATTGATCTTAGCCTGGGCGATGTATTCGGAAAATCCCAGATGACAGTTCTTTTTAAACAGAATGCTTAAATAATTAGGGCTTAGTCCGAATACTCCGGCAACCTCATTTAATGTGAGTTTTTCGGCAACGTGATTGTGAATATACTTTTGTACGTTTGTTATGACATGAGCCTTATAGGTTTTTCGCTTGGATTTTAAAATCTCGCACAGACCATCCCGGAGTACGGTCATCCACTCAACGATCTGTTCCACATTGCTAAATCGGTAAATCGAACGGTATCCATCACTGTAAGAAGAGAAAATCTCCGCCATATTTGCCTCTCCATCGGGCAGAAGAGACAATGCCAGATAAAGAATGTTACAGGCACCGTCTGCTGCCTGGGAAAAACGCAGCGGGTGGGCTTCAAACAGTTCTATAATTTCTGTTAAGGTGCGGGAGAGAACATCCGTATCAAATTCATTGAATGCCTTTGTAATTTCCACTTTAAAGACTGAAATATTAAACGCATTTCGGATGGATTCCGTATCCCCGCTGTTAAAAAAGGCGATGGACTGGGACCGGTTCATCCGTCCAAAAGCCTGACGTGCTTCCTGGTAGGATTCACTGATTTTTAATGGCTGGGAGAAGGGGGAACCCACACCGGTTAACACAGTTACATTAAAATAATTGTTCACCATTTCCGAAGCATTGAGAAAGGCATTTTTAATCGTATCTTCCTCAAATCCATTTACAGAATCAAGGTGAAAAACAACTGCGAAATGCTTCATATCCAGAGACACCACATAGGCAGGCAGATACCTGGTTATAATTTCTCTGTACATCTGAAGGGTACTGCTATATAGATTCATTAATTTACTGTATTCCATGTTGGCGTGGTTGTTTTCCTGTATTTCGCAAAAGGCTGCAAAGTAGCAGTGCTCTGTAAAACTCAGCTTTAAATCCTTTGACTGCAGTTCAAACTGTTCTTCACTGTCAAATAAATTGTGTAAAAGCCGCATGAAGAATTTTTCGTAATAGCTTTGAAGCAGAGGACGGCCTGATTCCTTATACTCAATGGAAACCCGAAGACTTTCTAAACGGGAGAGAGCTTTTTGAACGGATTCCAGTAAGGACTGTGCATTTAACTCCAGCTTGATTAAATAATCCACTGCTTCATATGACATTGCTTCTTTGATCAGCTGAAATTCTTCATAACTTGTGAGAAATATAAACAGAGGGATTTTCCCATATTTTTCCCGGCACGCCTTTGCAAGATCCAGACCATTCATGATAGGCATGCGAATATCCGTAATGATGATTTCCGGTGAATATTCCTCAATTAAGTCCAGTGCATTCTGACCATTTACTGCAGTGCCGCAGATTTCAATCCCGTAGTCTGTCCAGTTTAACATGGACTTTATTCCGATCTGAACCAGTGGTTCGTCATCCACGATCAATAATTTTGTCATATTTATTACCTTTCTGCCAATTGTTTTTCTGTAAACAGCACGTAAGGAAGCCGAATGGTCATGGTAGTAAATTCACCTTGCCGGCTGGTAATTGTTATTCCGTATTCTGAACCGAAATCATACTGAATCCGCTTATTTACATTACTAATGCCTACGTGCCGGAAGAACTCCGTTTTGTTGTGAGAATCGGTATCTTCCCGAAGTACTTTCTCGATCATTTCCTCCGACATCCCGATTCCGTTATCGGTCACTCGGATCATCAGTCCTTTTTCTCCGGCGATTTCTTCCGCTTCGGCTGATACAATAATCCTGCCTGCCGCTCCTTTTGGTTCGATTCCATGAAACAGAGCATTTTCTATAATGGGCTGAAGGGAGAACCGGTGAATCTGGCAGTTGTAAAGTTCATCAGACTGAATCTGATATTCAATGGTCACACTGCCTCCGTAACGGTACTGCTGTATTAAAAAATAGTCCTTGATAAGATCCAGTTCTTCTCTCAGCGGAATCATGGAAGCAGTTCCTTTGGATACGTTCTTTAAAAGACGGGCCAGGGCAGTTGTCATGTCTGCGATGCCTCCCGCATTCTGAATGGTCGCCATCCACTTAATGGAATTCAGCGTGTTATAGAGAAAATGAGGATTGATCTGACTTTGAAGAATCTGATATTCCAGATCCTTTTTCTGCTTTTCATCGGATACACGTTTTTCCATCAGCGTGATAATATTGCCGGACATGTTATTAATTCCTCTGCCAATCTGACCCAGCTCATGATTCCATTCAATGGTATTGTCTCTGGAAAAATCTCCGGTTGAAATACCGTCTATCTTATTACTCAGCTTATGGATTGGCTCCATAATAAAGCGGTTTAAAAAGAATGCAAGCAGGATGCCCATAGAAACAATAAAAAAGCAGATACCGATAATCAGCAGTGTATATAAATTCTTTTGCTGTTTAAACTGCTGTTCTGACAAAATCTGGGATATACTCCAATCGTTGACACCATCTATGGGACGTTCTATAAGAATTCGTTTTTCTCCACCACTCATGGTTACGGAATGAACCAGGGTGCCTGCCAAGAAAGATTCCTTACTGGCTGAATTTTCCGAAATCTCATAGGGCTTTTGTGTTTCCACCAGAGTATTGGACTGATAACGATAGGTTTTATCTCCCATATTAATGAAAAAAAGACTGTCATCTGGAAGGGGATAGGTTGCCAGATAGTCCGTAAACAGTCTGGTTGAAATTTCAACATAAGTCCAACCGATAATTTCCGAATTAAATTTATCATAAACGGGGCGTACAATTGGAATAAATTCTCCCTGAGTGATCGAAGATAATGGGTCATGAATCAGCCCAATCCATAAAAAATCGTCAGCATGATACAGAGGTTCAAAAAAATCGCTCTTCCTTATTAGTTTGGCAGCATAAGGAGAAGAGGTGCTTACGGAAGATGTCATATGGAGAAAGTTATTTTCATTGTTTGTAGAAACGATTGCACGAATATATTTGTAGGAACGGGTTTTATAATATTCTTCTTTCAGTCGGTTATGGGTGGAAAGAGCCATTGGCCGTAAATTGCTGGAATCATTGGAAGCGGTAGGAAGCTTGTTTACATCTTTAAATGCTTCCAGATAGTCCTGTATGACTCCGTTGGAACAGCACCATTTACTGAAATAAATGATATCCTTCATGTCTGTTGCTATGTTATTGCTCACAACCTGCAGACTGAATTCTGCAGACTGAACCTGATTTCTTCTGAGAAATAACTGAAAGACGGAGAAACAGACTGTGGTTGTAAGGACTGTGATAAGCAGCGTGACTGCTGCCGTCAAAATCATGATTTTGCCCCTTATAGTTTTTGGAATCAGTGTTTTCCACATGATATCAGACAAGTCCTTTCTATAATAGATGTTTTCATACGCAATGCTGTCATTTTTTAAGTTAGCCTATTTCCTGTAAAATGTCAATGAAAAGAGCCGTGTTATTTTTTCAAAAACAGGACAATATGTATACAAAAGATAAATTTTACTGTTTATCATAAAATAATACATGTTTTAGTAATACAGAATTAATTTGTGAATAAATAGTGAATATTTTCTTAGATAATTTCCATTCTTAAATCCAATGGAAGCGGGTTATAATAGAGCCATAGTAAATCACAAAGGTTTACTGAAAACAATTTCAAATCAGGAGGGTATACAATGAAAAAAAGAGCACTTAGCCTTGCACTTGCCTGTACCATGGCAGTCACTGCACTTGCAGGCTGCGGCAGCAGTACCAAAGAAACCACAGCTGCATCAACAGAAGCAAGCAAAGCAGAGACAAAGGCAGCAGAGACCACTGCATCAGCAGGCGGACAGACAACACTGAAATGGTCTGTTTGGGATATCAGTTCCACTACCTATTATCAGCCTCTGATCGACGCGTTTGAAAAAGCACATCCGGATGTTAAAATCGAGATGGTGGATCTTGGTTCTACCGATTATCAGACAGTTCTTGCAACCGAATTAACTGGAAGCGGTTCTGATTTTGATGTGGTAACTGTAAAGGATGTTCCAGGATACATGACACTGGTAAACAAAGGCGTTTTAGAGCCTCTGGACAGCTACATCGATTCTTCCAAAGTGGATTTAACTCAGTATAAAGGCCTTACCGATCAGATTAAGGTAGAAAATAAATTATATGAGCTTCCATTCCGTAACGATTTCTGGGTACTGTTCTATAATAAGGATATCTTTGATAAAGCAGGAGTTGCTTACCCAACCAATGATATGACATTTGAACAGTATGATAAACTGGCAAGAAGCTTAACAGTAGACACACCAGGACAGGAAGTATACGGAGCACATTATCATACATGGAGATCTGCAGTACAGTTATTTGGTGTACTTGACGGAAAAAATACCATTGTTGATGGAAAGTATGATTTCTTAAAACCTTACTATGATATGGTAATTAAAGAGCAGGAAGACGGCGTTTGCCAGGACTATGCTACATTAAAGACCAGCGGGCTTCATTACTCCGGAGCATTTGCACAGGGCAACATCGCTATGATGAACATGGGTACCTGGTTTATCTCCACTTTAATGGATAAGATCCGTACAGGTGAATATACAGACTGCAAAAACTGGGGAATCGTGAAATATCCTCATGCAGAAGGCGTAGAGCCAGGTTCTACACTTGCTACCATTACTTCTCTTGCAATTCCTGCCAATGCACCTCATAAAGATCTTGCATGGGAATTCATTAACTTTGTAAGCGGAAAAGACGGAGCAGAGATTCTTGCTTCTACCGGAACCATTCCAGCTGTTATGAACAGCACAGTTGCTGATCTTGTATCCAGTGCAGACGGATTCCCAAAAGCAGACGGAACCAGTGTTGAAGCGTTAAACACTTCCAAGCTGTACTTAGAGATGCCTGTAAATCCAAAGAGCTCTGAGATCGAAACTGTATTAAATGAAGCACATGATGCAATCATGACAGGAAGTATGTCAGTTGATGACGGCATTGCACAGATGAATGAAAAAATCGGTGCAATTCTTGGCAAATAAAGCAGCGTGGTAACAAAAACAGGCGGGCAGCATATAACGGCCCGCCTTATTTAAAAACTTCTGATTTGATATTGACGGATAAGAACTGGAAAAGGAGGATAAGCCGTTTTACCGGGCTTTAAGACAGACTATGGCTAAGACAATAACAGAAGCGCAAAAACAGGAAAAAATCGCGGCTTTACATGAGAAACGGGATGCACTCAGTCTTTTGTTAAAAGACGCAAAACGTACTCATCAGCGCGACAGGCTGATTGCGAAAATCGAAACAATAGATGAGAAAATTAAGAAGGTGAGGACCGGAGAGATCCTGACCAGACAGGAAAAAAGAAATTTAGTTGCTTATTCTTTTATTGCCCCCAACTTTATCGGATTTGCCATATTTACGCTGGGACCCATTATCTTTGCGTTTGTACTGGCATTTATGAGCTGGGATGGCAACAGTCCCATGAAATTCGCAGGAATTAAAAACTTTATTGACATGTTTGGCAATGCAAGGTTTCATTCTGCCTTTATCAATACCATTGTATACTGTATCGCCACCGTACC
>SVDS01000182.1 GCA_015057715.1 Paenibacillaceae bacterium | reverse complement strand
CATGGGCCTTACTCTGGTATTCTCCGGAAAAATTCAGATCGATATCAGGCTCCTTGTCTCCCTTAAATCCAAGGAAGGTTTCAAATGGAATATCAAAACCATCTTTTGATAAGGGGTGCCCGCATACCGGACAGATCTTATCTGGCATATCACAGCCAGCCATTCCTGTAAATACTTTTACTTCTTCTGAATCAAAATCATAGTAGTGACAGTTCTCGCAGTAATAATGAGGACTGAGAGAATTTACTTCTGTAATTCCCGACATATAGGCAACGAAAGAAGATCCAACCGATCCTCTGGATCCCACCAGATAACCATCTTCGTTGGATTTCCACACCAGCTTCTGTGCAATGATATACATAACCGCAAAACCATTGGATATAATGGAATTCAACTCTCTCTCCAAACGTTCAGTAACTATCGCAGGAAGATCCTGTCCATAGATGGCATGAGCTCTGTCATAACAGATTTTTCTTAAATCTTCATCTGAATTTTCAATGACAGGTGCACATTTATCCGGTCGTACAGGTGAGATCCATTCACACATGTCCGCTATTTTTCTGGTATTCTTTATTACTACTTCTTCCGCCTTATTAGGGCCTAAATACTCAAACTCCTGTAGCATCTCCTCCGTAGTCCTGAGATATAATGGAGCCTGGTCATCGGAGTCTTTAAAACCTTGTCCAGCCATAATGATCCGCCGGTAAACCTCATCCTCCGGATCAAGGAAATGAACGTCGCAGGTAGCACAGACAGGTTTTCCAAACTGTTCCCCAAGGGTCACGATCCGCTTATTAATATCAATTAGATCCTGCTGGGTCTTTACTGTACTTTTTTCGTCTCTTAACATGAATGCATTGTTACCAAGGGGCTGTATTTCCAGATAATCGTAAAAGTTCACAAGTTTGGCTATCTCCGCATCCGGAACACCTCGCAAAAGAGCCTGATATAACTCTCCCGCCTCACAGGCAGAACCAATGATTAATCCCTCTCTGTACTCATTTAAAACGCTTTTGGGAATTCTCGGTCTTCTGGCATAAAATTCGATATGAGAGCGAGAAATCAGGCGGTATAAATTAACCCTGCCCACATCATTGGCTGCAAGGATGATCACATGATAGGTGGGAAGCTTTTTAATCATATCCGCTGACATGGCACTGAGTTTATTTAACTCATCTAACGATTCTACCCCCCGCTCTCTGAGCATTTTTACAAATGCGGCAAATATTTCTGCCGTACAGCCTGCATCGTCAACCGCTCTGTGATGGTTCGCCAGGGAAATATTTAAGGCTTTAGCCACAGTGTCCAGTTTATACCTGTTTAAACTGGGAAGAAGGAGTCTGGAAAGAGCCACGGTATCAATTACCGTAGGGTTAAACTCCAGCTGAAGCTGCTGAGCATTATAAGAGATAAAGCTTACGTCAAACGAAGCATTATGGGCTACTAAAACAGAATCCTTGCAAAACTCCAGAAACTGGGGGAGAATCACATCAATCTTAGGATGAGGAAGCACCATACTGTCATTGATTCCCGTCAATTGTTCGATCTCAAAAGGAATTGGTACATCTGGATTTACAAAAGCGCTGAATTTATCTTTAATTTTTCCATCTATAACCTTCACTGCACCAATTTCAATAATCCGGTTTCTGGATGAACTGAAACCCGTTGTTTCAATATCAAAGACAACATAGGAATCCGAAAAAGTCTGATTCCTGGAATTTTCAACCAGCTGCTTTAAATCATCAACCAGATATCCTTCCACTCCATAAATAACTTTAAATGTATCTCCTTTATCAAGCGCATGGTTTGCGTCCGGAAAGGACTGTACACAACCATGATCCGTAATAGCAAGCGCTGGCATCCCCCATTTTTTAGCACGCTTTACAAGATCTTTTACTTCAGAAACGCCATCCATGTCACTCATCTTTGTATGGCAGTGAAGCTCCACCCGTTTTTCCAAGCTGTTGTCCGATCTTTTCCCAGTAAAATCTTCTGATTTTTTAATACCCACAACAGATCCCAGTGTCAGCTCCCCGTCAAACTTATCAATGGTTGTAACTCCTTTTATTTTGATAAAGGTTCCTTTTACCACTGCGTTCTTCAGATCATCCAGCTGTTCTTCCCTGGCAAACATCTTCACTGTGATCGTATCTGTAAAATCTGTTACATCAAAAATAATAATGGTCTTGCCGCTTCTTAATTCCCTGCTGTCCGTCATTATAATCTTACCGCGAACTACGACTTCTCCGATTTCCCCGTCAATCTTTTCAATTTCCATGGTTTCTTCTTCAAAATCTCTGCCATACAAAACATCCGGATTATCAGAACGGCGGCCATTATAGGAATTCTTCCGGTAGTCTTTCCATTCTTTCTTTCCAGAGTCGGACTCAGCTGCTTTACCGGATTCTTTTTTATCTCCTTCTTTTTTACCACCCATGCGTAGTGTGGCTGCAGGAGGCTGGGCTTCCTGCGTGAAGGGCACTTCATCAGAATAAGTGGCTGCCAGTGCGTCCAGGGGGCCATCTGCCATGGAAGGTCCGCCATATTCGTCTGTCTGGCTTTTTTGCTGCCCGGCAAAAGAAGTTCTGCTAACAATTTCCTCTACTTCCCTCTGCATCTGAAGCTCTTTTTGCTTCGCCAGGACATTCTCCTTAGGCTCAATAAATTCATACTGAACCTCAACAGGCAAGCCGCATCTTTCGTGAAAAATCTTTTCCAGCACCCGCTTTAACTCACCGGCTTTTTCATGGGTTACAATGGTATCTTCCACTGTCATCTTCAAAAGATCCGGTTCCGGAAACTGGCAATGAGCCTTTCGGAACATATTATACTCAATGATGCTGTAATTTTTAAGTTCCGCCAGAAGACTTTCCCGATAGATCTTTAACAGCTTCTGGGGTGTATACTGTCCCGATAGCCGGAACCGTTCAATGATTTTAATTGTGATCTGCTTGGAAGGAAATAACTGTTCCTTGATACCTTTTTCCAGGCTGTATATATTTTGCTTGTGTATCAGCCTTGGACTGATTAAATAAACACGAATAGAGCTTCTATCCCTGTTTGATGTGACCTTTTCCACATCTACCAGATTTAAAAGCTCTTTTAATTCATCCGTAATATGTAAGTTTGGAAAAACTTCCAAAAATTTCTTTGCCATTCTATCACCTATTGCATTTTCATAAGTTCTTCCTGAAGGGCACTAAGAAGTTCTTCTTCCGGAACCTTTCTGATTACTTCTCCTTTTTTAATAAGAAGTCCCTCTCCGATTCCACCGGCAATTCCAATGTCTGCTTCTCTTGCTTCACCTGGTCCGTTTACCACACAGCCCATTACTGCCACCTTAATATCCAAATGGTCGTAAGCAGAAACCATATCTTCTACCTGATTGGCCAGGGAGATTAAATCAATTCTGGTTCTGCCGCAGGTGGGACAGGATATAACCTCCACCCCTCCCCTTTTTAGTCCCAGAGATCTTAAAATGGTTTTAGCTGCCTTTACTTCCTCAAGCGGATCGCCGGTAAGAGACACACGGATGGTATCACCAATTCCCTTATGAAGAATAATGCCCAGCCCAACGGAAGATTTAATGGTTCCAGATATCAGGGTTCCAGCCTCCGTAATACCCACATGAAGGGGATAATCCGTTCGCTCTGCTATCAGTTCATGAGCCTTGATACACATCAGTACATCAGATGATTTGATGCTGATTACCAGATTCCCATAATCCATCTCCTCGATCATACGTACCTTATTTAATGCACTTTCCACAATTCCCTCTGCAGTAACCCCTCCATATTTTTCAATGAGATTTTTTTCAAGGGAACCGCTGTTAACTCCCACACGAATGGGAATCTGATATTCCTTTGCCTTATCCACAACAGTTCTTACACGATCCAGAGAGCCAATATTGCCCGGATTAATCCGGATCTTATCAGCTCCTGACTCTATAGAAGCCACAGCCAGCCGATAATCAAAATGAATATCGGCTACCAGAGGAATACTGATCTGCTTCTTAATTTCCTTAATCGCTGCCGCCGCTTCCATATCAGGAACAGCAACTCTGATAATATCGCATCCGGCCGCGGTCAGCTTTTTAATCTGATTGACTGTTGATGCAACATCCTGAGTTTTCGTATTGCACATGGATTGGATCAGAACCGGATTGCCTCCACCGATGACCTTGTTTCCGATCTGAATTGTTTTCGTATGATCCCTGTTCATAAGCTCCTCCATTCATACTTTATCAGGTGAATCTGCTGATATCATTAAATACTACAAAAATCATCAGCGCCATCAAAGCTGCCATACTGATCATGTTTACCAGACCCTCTTTTTCCGGGTCCATTCGTTTTCCACGTATTGCTTCTATAATTAAAAACAGCAATCTCCCACCATCAAGAGCTGGTATGGGGAGCAGATTCATCACACCTAAGTTGGCACTTAAAAGAATACACATACTGATGACATTCATAAGCGCTGCAACTACACTGACAGTAAGACCCGCTTTTACAGAATCATCGATCATAACAACGATTCCTACCGGACCGCTCAAATCATTGACACTGGCTTTCCCGGTAAATAGCATACCAAGGCTCTTTACAGTCAGTTTTACATCGTATTCCATTTCCATATATCCATGCTTAACCAGATCACCGGCATTTGCCGCCTTTTTGTTTTCAGGCGCAATTAAGATACCGATCAGATATTTTTTACTCTCCTCTGAATATTGGGGTGTAACGGATACAGTCTGGATTTCCTGTTTTCCTGTCTGAGGATCTGTTCTTGAAAATTCCACCTGATTCATCTTATCATCCGGTTTCATCAGCTTATAAAGAATATACTCCTGATACATGGAAACTTTCTCTCCGTTAATTTTTAACAATTTATCTCCGGAGCGCATTCCTGCTTCATAAGCAGGCGAACCTTCTGTTACTTCTTTTATATAAGTAATGTCATATCCACTCATACCTACCAGAACCAAAGAAAGTAAAAAGGCAAGAATAAAATTAAAGATGGGCCCTGCGGCAATAACTGACATTCTTGCAGGAATGGATCTATTTTGAAAAGCCCGTTCATCAGGATTTTCTTCATCCTCTCCCAGCATCATGCAGGATCCGCCTAAAGGAAGCAATTTAATGGAATATGTGGTTTCTCCCTTCTTAAAATGCAAAAGGCGGGGTCCCATTCCTATGGAAAATTCCACTACTGCGATTTTGTTCATTTTTGCAAATAAAAAATGACCTAATTCATGAATTAAAACAATTAAACCGAATACCAGAATTGCTACGATAACACTGGACAATTTACCACCTGCTTTCTATATATTCATAAGCTGCAGCCTCTGCTTCAAGAATCTCTTCCACAGTAGGATTCTCTTTTACAGTATGCCCGTTCATCGCTCCCTCTATCATATCTGTGATAGTAAGATATGTAATTTCTCTGTTCAAAAATTTGGCAACTGCCTTTTCGTTGGCAGCATTAAAAACAGTCGGGAGCGTTCCACCGGCACATCCGGCCTCATAAGCCAGTTTCAAGCCCGGAAAATTAACAAGATCCGGTTTTTCAAAATTAATTTGACCAATAGACCAGAAATCAAGACGATCTCCTTTTAAATATCTCCGCTCCGGATAATATAGTGCGTATTGAATAGGAAGCTTCATGTCCGGAGTTCCCATCTGAGCCTTAACTGCTCCGTCTTCAAACTCTACCATGGAATGAATGATACTTTTAGGCTGAATCACTACCTGTACCTGATCCATTTGAACACCAAACAGCCATTTGGCCTCCATGACTTCAAGCCCTTTATTCACCATGGTTGAAGAATCTATGGTAATCTTTCGGCCCATCGCCCAGTTTGGATGGTTAAGTGCATCCTCTACTTTCACATTCTTTAAATCTTCTCTTGTTTTACCACGGAAAGGACCGCCGGAAGCAGTCAGAAGTATCTTATGGACAGATCCCTTATCTTCTCCATTCAGACACTGAAATATTGCACTGTGTTCACTGTCTACTGGGAGAATCCTGACACCCATTTTCTTTGCGAGAGGCATAATGATGTGACCGGCAGTTACCAGAGTCTCCTTATTGGCAAGAGCGATATCTTTCCCTGCTTCCATGGCCGCAATGGTGGGCCGGATTCCTATCATTCCAACTACTGCAGTGACAACAATCTCTGAAGTTTCTTCCACAGCAGCCTCGATTAACCCCTCCATACCGGAAACAACGCGAACCGGAAGATCTCTTACTGATTCTTTCAGTTCCTTCGCTTTTTGTTCTTCGAAGACACAGGCTATTTTGGGGCGGAATTTTCTGATTTGTTCCTCCAAAAGGCGGATGTTGCTTCCTGCAGCCAAAGCAGTCACTTCAATATCGCCTTGGTTCTTCACCACCTCCAAAGTCTGCGTCCCAATGGATCCTGTTGACCCAAGGATTGCTATTTTCTTCATCTTATGCTGTATACTCCTTTTCTTTTCCTAAATTCCGATTTAAGGTAATACTTTGTCAGGCTCTTATCGTATAAATGTAACCACAAAATAAATAACAGGGGCAGTAAAAAGCATACTGTCAAAACGATCCAGTATTCCACCGTGCCCTGGTATGAGTTTTCCATAATCCTTAACCTGATGATCCCGCTTTATGGCAGATGCAGCAAGATCACCAACAGGTGATATAATGGCGGCAAATGCACATGCAAGAGTACAGGTAATCTGCGGATTTTCAAGTACAGTCATTGACTCACCAAAAACTGTCGCATATAAAAATCCCAGAAGTGAGGCTCCTAAAATTCCGCCGATGGCTCCCTCTATAGATTTATGAGGGCTGAGCACAGGTGCAAGTTTATGTTTTCCAATGAGATTTCCAACGCAATATGCGCAGGTATCACACCCCCATGAACTTAAGAACACCAGCCATACCAGATACTTTCCGTCATTCATTGTACGAACCTGGTATAAATAGGATAACATAACCGCTACATAAAAAAATCCGAAAAACGCTCCAGTCACTTCTTCTGTTTTATATTTGGGAAAAGCAAAAACATAAAAGCATAAAAGAAGCATCATGAAAACAATAGACATATATAATGCATACTGCTGCATCTGAAACCATAACAGCCCGTAATAAACAACTACAATTAAATATCCCATATATCCCATGGGATGATCATGGATCTTAAGCACACGATACAGCTCATACAAGCCAATCATGGATATGAAAATCGTTGTCGCAAACAGCAGGAGCCCACCACTTCCTACTGTTATCAGTGCGATCAAAACAAGAACAATTCCGCTTATCAGCCTGGTTGTAAACATCCCGCTTCCTCCCTCGTGATCACTTCACTCCTCCAAATCTCCGTTCTCTGCTATTATACGCTATAATGGCTTTTTTCATTTCTTCCATATTAAAATCAGGCCAATAGCAATCAGATACATATATCTCTGTATATGCAAGCTGCCATAATAAATAGTTAGACAGTCTTAACTCTCCGCTGGTACGGATCAAAAGATCTGGATCAGGGATACCCTTTGTGTCAAGATAGCCGGTAAATATATCTTCTGTTAAAGATTCCGGTGAAATCCTTCCCTCTCTGGTATCTTCCATGATCTTTCTAGTAGCCCGGACAATTTCATCCCTTCCGCCATAGTTGACCGCGATTACAAAGGTCAGTCCTGTATTATTCTTCGTCTCTTCTACCAGACGACCAATTCCCTCTACTATATCAGAGTCAAAACGCTCTCTGTCTCCAATCATCTTAACCCGAACATTATTCGCTTTAGAAACTTTTAAGAGCCTTACCATATAATAACGAAACAGCTGCATCAAAGCTCCCACTTCCTCCGTGGAGCGCTTCCAGTTTTCTGTTGAAAAACCATATACCGTCAAATACTTAATTCCCAGTCTTGCTGCATCTTCAACGGTCTTCTCCACAGTGACACAGCCTTCCTTATGACCCATGCTTCTGGGAAGTCCCCGCTTTTTTGCCCATCTGCCATTTCCGTCAAGGATAATGGCAACGTGCTCCGGAATCACCATATTATTCAATTCTTTATCCATAATGTATCACTCCTTTTAAAACACAAAACAGGACAGGCATAATGCCTGCCCCCCTGTTTATTTTATACAGTAAGAAGATC
>SVDS01000181.1 GCA_015057715.1 Paenibacillaceae bacterium | reverse complement strand
TCCTCTGAACGATAAAATACAGGGCTATATTTTCTCGCTGTTTTTGCTTTTACATTTAGCCATTCTTCTGTAATACCTACTTTACCAATGCAGAACCCATAGTTATATGATCTTTCCGTTTTATCACCAGGTATTGTAAAATAGACTTCAAAGCTGGAATCGATATTTTCTGAATTACTGTCAAACAAAAATGGGGTGGGTCTATATTCTGTAAATTTTTCTTCTTCATCACCGTACTTAAATGATTCTATTATATATTCTGTCATATATTCGAATGCATTGTAGACATTTGACTTACCACTTGCATTTGCACCATATATTGCTGCAACCGGAAGAATTTTTTCACCGCCAATGCAAACAACACGTTCTGAAAACTCAGTCATTTTGGCTGCTGATAGGTCTAATGTAGCTTCGTCTCTGAAGGATTTATAATTTTTAAAATTAAACTGTATTAACATGGTATCTACCTCACCTTCTATTCTATCTTCTATTATACCCATTTCAGTTGCAAAATCAACAATATAATGTGAAATATTCTCATTTTTATGTATTTTTATACTTTAATAAAGCAAAAAGCAGATTCTCAAGAACCTGCCTTACATAGTAGTGCCTACTTATTGTTTTGTTAAAAATAACAGGAGCATTGCCACTGATAAGAAATCATAAAGATTCACATCATTTTGCAATACTCCCTTTTATCAATGCGTATGTTTAAACAAGCCCCAGCTTTTTCATGGCATAAGCCACTCCGTCATCTTCCACATTCTTTGTATAGAAGGTGGCATAAGGCTCCAGTTCCACGCTGTGGTGTCCCATTAGAATACAGTTCTTTGCATATTCAAACATGGATAAATCATTGGTGCTGTCACCGAATACGTATGTATCGGAAAGATCCACTCCGTAATGCCTGATTACTTCCTCAATGGCAGTCGCCTTGGAGTGTCCTGCCGGAACACATTCGTAGAAGCCGCCGCCCCGGTTAATAATATCAAAATCCAGGCCCAGTTCTCTGGCAAAGCCCTTCATATCACTTTGTTCATCTTCCATAACGCAGAATTTATCAAAGTCATAACAGTCTTCATCCCATCCGAACGGAGAACAGTTTCCCTCGGAAGCTACATTCGCCTTCATGATTCTGACCTTATCGATCCGTGATTCCTCTTTATTAAAATAGCAGCTTTCTGTTCCCTCTAAGATCCCGTCAAGACCGTATTTCACGATCATTTTCTTAATTTTAATGCCCGTTTCATGAGGAATTGAGGCGGAGTAAATTACGTCTTTTCCCGCCACAATCCGTGTCCCGCAGCCGCAGCAATAGCCGTCTACCTCCAGGAGAGACCGAATGGGCCCGGTGAGGCAGTAGGTGCGTCCGGAATTAATAAATACCAGATGCCCTGCCTCTCTTGCCCGCTCAATGGCCTGCTTTGCGCTTTCCGGTACATTCCGGTTAATTTCCGAAAACAGAGTACCGTCAATATCAAAAAACAGGGCTTTTCTCTTTCCTGTCATCGGTCACCTCGAAAACAGATGGTACCGGTGGCTTCATCCATACTTTCTACAATGGCAAGAGATTCTACCCGGATTCCTTCTGAACGAAGGTGATCTCCGCCGGGTTGAAATCCCTTCTCAATAACAATACCTGCGCCTACCAGTTCAGCACCGGAATCTTTTACAATCGCTGCAAGTCCCTCCAGCGCTTTGCCGTTGGCTAAGAAATCATCAATGAGCAGAACCTTGTCGCCTGCACCTATGAACTCCCTGGATACCATTACATCATAGGTTTTTCCATGAGTGAAGGATTCTACCTGAGTGGTATAAACATCTCCGGCGATATTCTTCGTCTTGGATTTCTTGGCAAATACGACTGGAACATCAAAATACTGAGCTACAATACAGGCGATACCGATACCGGAGGCCTCAATGGTCAGGATTTTGTTAACTTCTTCATCTGCAAATCGTCTCTTAAACTCTTTTCCGATCTCCACGAACAGCTTAATATCCATCTGGTGATTTAAAAAGCTGTCTACTTTCAGTACGTCACCGGACTTAATCTTTCCGTCCTTCCGTATTCTATCCTTTAAAAGCTGCATAAAGGTTCCCCCTGTGGTATGTGATTTATTGGGTAATGTTAGCGTTTTCTTTTAAGAAATCCAGTACTTTATTGCTGATGATATAATCATCTACTTCATACTGTCCTGCTGCCTGGATCATGCTGTCTACACTTTCATAGCCCATCTTCTGTGCTACATCCGTACGGTCATCATCACTCACTGTGATTCCCTCTTTTTCAGCAATGGCATTTAATACAAGTCTCTGTTTTACGATTCCCTCAGCCTGAGTTTTCACTGTGTTTCTGAAGTCTTCTTCCTTCATACCGGTAAAAGCTGTAATAAAGGACGCAAAATCCATGCCATAAGCGGCTGCCTGATTGGTATATCTGGCTACTACGTTCTCAACATTGGCATCAATGGCTTCCTGATTGGCCTCAACTTTGGAATTTGCTAAAACTGCATCGTAAATATTGCTTTTTACAGTCTGATCAGCCTGATCATTCTTATTCTGGAGAAGAGTGGTTTTCTTATCTTCCTTATATTCGTCAACTGTTTTAAACTTTGTATTCTCCTGAACAAATGCATCATTTAATTCAGGGGTCTGCTTTTCTTTAATTGTATTAACGGTTACTTCGAATACAACAGGTTTTCCTGCCAGATCCTTGTTGTTATATTCCTGAGGGAAAGTGAGGTCTAAAGAGAGCTTGTCACCCTTTTTAGCACCGATGATACCTTCTTCAAAACCAGGAATAAACTGATTGGATCCGATGGTTAAATCATAGCCCTGAGCAGTGCCGCCGTCAAATGCAGCACCATCTTTCTTACCAACAAAATCGATGTTTACAACGTCACCGGACTGTACAGCACGTTCTACATCAATATCTTTTTCATGAGCTGCCAGATCGCTCTGGATTGCCTGCTGCACTTCTTCATCAGTCACTTCAACCGTATCTCTTTTTACTTCTATGCCTTTGTAATTTCCCAGTGTAATGGTTCCGTTATCCACTTTTGATAAATCTACAGTGGGTACAGTTTCCTGTGCAGAGGATTCGGTAGCTTCTGTTGTTTCAGGTGCTGCTGTTGTCGTCTCAGCTGCCGGTTTTTTAGAGCAGCCGGTCATAATTGCGGCGGCAACAAGACCGCACATACATACATTTAAAAATTTTCTCATAATATAATCCTTTTTCCTTCTAAAATTATATATCATATTCGTACCGCTTCCTGTCAGTTATACCATATCAGGCACAGTAAAAAAAGCACTTTCCGGAAATTAACAAAAATTTCAATATTCCGTTATTATTTGTAAAATGCTTGAAATGCCTTATATGTATTATAAACATCCAGTTTGGAAGAGAGCTCGAATGGGGAATGCATGGAAAGGATGGGTACTCCTAAATCCACTACATCCACATCCATGGCAGCTACATATTTGGCAATGGTTCCGCCGCCGCCCTGGTCAACTGCCCCCAATTCACCGATCTGCCAGTATACGCCTTCCTTATCCATCATGGCAATCACCTTTGCCATAAGCTCTGCGCTGGCATCATTGGATCCTGCTTTTCCCCTGACACCGGTGTACTTTGTCAGAACACAGCCTTTATTTAAATAGCAGGCATTGCGCTCTTCGTAAACAGATGCAAAGGTAGGATCATAAGCCGCATTCACGTCAGAAGATAAACACATGGAGTTGCGCAGAACTGTTCTGACATTTGCATGAGCCACTTCTGCCAGATCTTCAATAAAATGAAGAACAAAATGGGAGTTTAATCCGGTATTTCCGTCAGAACCCACCTCTTCTTTGTCAGCCAGTATGGTAAGTGTGGTGTATTCCGGCTTCACTGCATCGATCTCAGCCATAAGAGCTGTATAAGCGCATACCCTGTCATCCTGTCCATAAGCACCGATGATGCTACGGTCCAGACCTACATCGCTGGCTTTCTGTGCCGGTACCATCTCGATCTCAGCCCGTAAAAAATCAGCTTCTGTAATACCAAAACGGTCATTTAAAAGCTTGAGAGCCATCAGTTTTACCGGTTCTTTTATTTCAGCTTCGTCATTAAAAGGCAAAGATCCAATTACTACATTCAGTTCTTCTCCCTTCAGTCCGTCTCTTAACTTTCTCTCATTCTGCTCTGCTGCCAGATGGGGAAGTAAATCTGTAATGCAAAATACAGGATCGCCTTCTTTTTCACCGATATTAACTTCGATAATTTCTCCGCTTTTCTTAATAATTACCCCATGCATGGATAATGGAGTGGTAGCCCACTGGTATTTGCGGATTCCGCCGTAATAGTGAGTTTTAAAGTAAGCGAGATCGTTTTTTTCGTAAACAGGATTGGGTTTTAAATCAAGTCTGGGGGAATCAATATGGGCACCGTTAATGCGGATACCTTTCTCAAGCCCCTGTGTTCCAAAGGTGGTAGCGAGAATTGCCTTTCCCCTGTTCACCTGGTATACCTTGTCTCCCGCGCGGTAGCTCTTTGAAGAGTCGAAGGGTACATAGCCCTGCATCTCCAGCATGGCAACGGCTTCTCTTACACATTCACGCTCTGTCTTACCGTTATCAAGGAATCTTTTATATCCCTGGCAAAACATCTCTGCCTCTTCTGTCTGTTCCGGCGCTTCTTTTCCAATATGGGGAAATTTAAATGTCAATTCATCCTGAAGCTTTTGTCCAATTGTTTTATCCATGGTAAATAATCCTCCGTTGTTATTAGGGCTTAGCCCTGTTAATTAGTCGTTGACGGGCATATTGTCTCACTGTCTAACACCAGCGTAAACGGTCCATCGTTTAATAAAGATACCTTCATATCTGCACCGAAGCTGCCGGTTTGCACCCTTTTTACCAAGTTGGTAAAAAGAGAAGCTGTGTATTCATAAAGATGGTTCGCCAGCTGGGGAGCGCCTGCTTTATCAAAGCTGGGCCGGTTTCCTTTTTTGCAGTCTGCATAAAGAGTAAACTGACTCACTAGCAGTATCTCCCCATCCACCTGGGATAAGGATAGATTCGTCTTCCCGTTTTCATCGGCGAAAATTCTGAGTTTGCAAATTTTGTCCACCATCTTATCCGCAATCTCTTCTGTGTCGGTATCCGAAACTCCTAACAGAAGGAGAAAGCCTTTCCCTATCGAGCCGGTCTCCTGACCATCTACAGTGACTGCAGCATGGGCGACCCGCTGTAATACAATCCTCATATGTGCTCTCCTGTCTATTTTAATACCAGCTGCAGATATTCCAGCAGACTTTCTGTAGCAGCTTCCCGATAAATAATCTCCCGCGCAAGAATCGGATAATCTGTAATAATGTTATCCACTCCCAGCATCTTCATGCGTTCCATCTCACTTTTCCCATTTACGGTCCATGCATGAACTGCCTTACCTTTTTCATGGGCAGCCTCCACCAGCCGTTCATTGATGAAGCTGGAGCGAAGGCTGATAAAATCGATGGATTCACTGGAATAAAAATCCCCATACGCCGCAGAAATAATATATCCGGTCCGGATCTGGGGATCCGCCTTTTTGATTCTGACCAGATAGGAGAACCGGGTAGATGTGACCACGCACTGCTCTTCCATCTGATATTCTTCAATAAGCTTCATCACCTTATCGGGCAGGTCACTGTCCTCCCCCATGTTTTTAATCTCAATATTTAAATTGATCTTGCCTTTGCAGTACTCCATGACTTCCTTTAAAGTTGGGATACGTTCCTCTTTATATTCATGGGAAAACCAGGAGCCTACATCCAGATTCATCAGATCTTCATAATCATAAGAGCCTATGCTGCGGTTCACTCCGGCTACCCGGTTTAACGTATAATCATGCCCCAGCACCACGATCCCGTCCCGTGTCTCCTGTACATCAATCTCTGCGTAATCGGCCAGATCATTCACTGCCTTATGAAGGGCTGCCATGGTGTTCTCAGGCGCTTCATTGGAACTGCCACGGTGAGCCGTAATCTGTATCTCACTCAGCATATCTCCGGTAATAACCGAACCGTTTCTCAATACATAAAAGAGAGACATCAGGCAAAGCGCCGATGCTGCTGCCATAATGATGCCTGCAGTCTTCCGGTTTCCAAAGGGCTTGCCCTCATAACCGATGGCTGCCGCCTTTCTTGTAATTCTGCTGTTAAAACGGAAATACTGAACACTGACAGCCCCGTATTTGCCTACAGCCAGAAGCATACTGGAAAAGAATATAAGCACCAGCTCGATCCAGTCACAGGCTGCCGGCAGCACAGCAAGTGCCAGACGATTATCTGTAAATAAGGTGACTGCAATGGCGGTAATCAGCACACAGAATCCGTAAAGCATCCAGAGTGCAAGAATGGCAAGACCGTAGTAACTAAACATCAGAGGAAGAACCTCAAATATTCTCCGTCTCAAAAGCCACCAGCTTTTTAAATAACCGTCCCGAAACCGCTTTTGTTCCACCATACAGGCATGAAACGTATAAAGTCCCGGAAGCACAATCAGCAAAAGTAACAGAATCACTGCTGCCAGAACCATACGACCCAGTGGCTGTCTTAAGATTTCAGTAGTAACAAAATTAATGGGTTTTACATGGGTAAATACCCGGTAAATCAGATATACATTGGTAATAAAGTAATCCGCCAGAACCAGAAGCCCCAGCTGCCAGTTTTTCCTGCGTATCTCATCCAGAAGTTTTGATAAGCCTCCTGCCAGAATCTGCCACAAATTCAGCTTTCTGAAATAAAAAGCCCCCTGATACAATGTAATCAGACAGCCCGCTTCCAAAAGCAGCACTATGATTCCAAGAATCAAAAGAGCTGCAATGGTCACTGCTGTCCATGGCTTTATCAGAAATATACCGATGTTTGATACAGTTAAATAGCTGTAATCTGCCATTTTAAGCGCAAACTTCAGACCTGCATTAAGAGCAAGCAGATACAGAGGAGTTGTGATCAGACGAAACAGCAGCGTGAAAATGAAACCATTCCTCTGATTATATTTGAGAATCTTAAATGTATCTTTTGTTAATGTGCCCATAGAACAACCTTCTTTTTATGAAGTTAAAAAACAGCCTTAAGCGAGTGGAATCGTCAAGGCTGCACCCTTTTTTCATCATTCTTCCTCTGCTTTGCTGTCCCCGCCGTCCGGTATGGGCTTTTGTGCTTCACTCAATTCCAGAATGGCCTGATTCAAAGAAAACATCTTCTTATCAAGCATATTGACCACATCTGCACATGCTTTTAACTCCTGCTGCAGATATGCCGGCGCATTGCCTTCAAACTTGTAGTAAATCTTATGCTCCAGACTTGCCCAGAAATCCATGGCAACCGTTCTGATCTGAACCTCCACCTTGGTGTCAACCGGCCCATCCGTGAGATAGATGGGAATGGTCACTACCATGTGGTAGCTCTTATATCCATTTGGTTTTGGATTCTCAATATAATCCTTTACATAAAGGACTGTTACATCACTTTGCTTTGTTATCATCTCCGCAATCTGATAAATATCTGAAGTAAACGAGCAGATAATCCGTATTCCTGCAATATCGTTTAACTTTTCCACCATATTATCAATGGTCACATCGTATCCGTACCGTTTTAACTTTTTAACAATACTGTCCGGTGTCTTAAGCCTTGACTTGATGTGCTCAATGGGGTTGTAATTATAGATATGCACAAACTCATTATTGAGTATCTCTATTTTTGTATTAATTTCCCTTAATGCTGAGTCATACAAAAATATGACGGATTTCCACTGGTCAACCTGATCAAATGATTTGGGAATATTCATTCCACATTCCCCCTCTCCCTGGTAACCTGTCTGGGTCAGTGAGACAGGGGCAGCCCAATAGACAGCCCCTGCTACTTCTTTTACAGTATACCATAGAAACCCGATATTTTATATTGTTTTTCCCCAGTTTCTAAAATTTTAATCCTTTTAAAAGACTGGAAAGTCCGGTAAAGGCACTTCCTTCTTCTTTGTAATCAAAAATCTCCTGTGCCTCTTCCTCATCAGCTTCTACGGCTTTCATGCTTAGACTGATCTTATTATCTGCAGTTGAGATAATTTTAACCTTCACAGTCTGTCCTTCTTTTAAAACCGCTCCCGGATGTTTGATTCTCTGATTGCTGATCTGGGAAATATGAAGAAGACCGGAAAGACCGTTTTCCAGATT
>SVDS01000180.1 GCA_015057715.1 Paenibacillaceae bacterium | reverse complement strand
TGCGACCACTTAACTGGTCGCATCATCTTAAAAATTTTAGTTATTTTACCTGTCTACTTGACAAGGGGCGGTTCAAATTACTCAGTTTGGAGGTTTTTAAAAGGTATTTACATTTCACTGTTTGCTGTGATATACTATCACAATAAGGTACTCTAGTACCTTGATGTTTATTTAAATATGCAGTACTTATACAAAAAAGTAACGCGTAATGATTCAATTAATAGTTTGTAAAAGTAAGGAGTTACTGTGAATAAAAATGTCAGCCGACGCAGGGGCGCTACACTGGAAAATGCAATTTTAGATCAGGCCTGGTTATTGCTTCATCAAATGGGATATGGCAGGCTGACTATGGATGAAGTAGCGCATGCTGCTAAAACCAATAAAAATACGATTTATCGCCGTTGGCCACAAAAATGCTATCTTGTTATGACTGCTATAAGCAGGCATGTACCGTCAATTAATTTTGAAATTACAGATCATGGTTCGCTGAAAGAGGATTTAGTGGCATTATTTGAAAGCTTGAATCCAATTTTTAATATTATCAGACCCGTTGATCTAAGAGAGCTGATTTCAGACATGTTACCCAACATAGCATCTTATGATTTATTTAGTGGTATTAATCAGGAAAACAGCATTCACAGATCAATTGAGACTATTATAACGAGGGCTAATCAACGTAATGAGGTTTCATTTTCGATTAATACAATTTCTGAAAAAGCTCTGAAGTTACCGTATCTATTAATTATTAACGAGATTATCATTCATGGGACACTGGCAGAAACGAGTATTGAGGATATTATAGATAATATTTTACTTCCCATATATATGGCACATAAATAACCGAACGGGGGTGCTAAATTGTAAAAAAAAACGAAGGTGTAAATATGCTAAAAAAGATATTAGTTGTTGACGATGATAAAGATATCGTAAAACTTATCACAAAAAGTTTAAGATACGAGCAATTTGAAACGATTTCGGCATATTCTGGGGAAGAGGCATTATCTGTGTTGAAAGAAAATTCCATTGATTTCATTATTCTTGATATAATGATGCCCGGTATGGATGGCCTTGATGCCTGCCGAAGCATCCGAAAATCATATAATGTTCCAATCCTGATTTTAAGCGCACGTGATAAGGAGATTGATAAAATTGTTGGTCTTGAAATAGGAGCAGATGATTATATAACCAAACCTTTCAGCTGTCAGGAGCTTATCTCAAGGATAAAGGCTCACTTCAGAAAAGCAGACAGGCTGTTTAAAGAGTGGAATAACCTTGATCCCGATAAAGAAAGGGTGAATTCATCACTCATTTTAAACGACAGGACGTTTGAAGCATCCCTTAATAGCCGGAAGCTCGACTTATCAACGAAGGAATTTCAAATATTGTCTTTTCTTATGAACCACCCCAATCATGTATTGACTCGCGAGCAGATCTATGAAAATATCTGGGGAGACGAATACGGAGAAATAAACACCGTAACTGTTCATATAAAAAATATTCGTAAGAAACTAGGTTCTGAATGTGATTCTATTAAAACGATTTGGGGAGTAGGATATAAATATACAGAAAGGGAATAAATAGCATGAAACTAAAATTAAAGTTTTCCCTTCTGTTCCTGATGATGTTTCTCGTATTTATGACTTCAATTGGATTGTATTTGAAGATTGTTTTTGCAGCATATTCACCAATTCGGAGTCCATTGCTGATTCCGCAATATGTTGCTTTACTTCTGCCCATATGTGCCATTGCATGTATTATATTTAGTATTCTGATTATCTATATTCATTTTAGTATAGAAAAACCAATTCAGTTACTAAATGCCAGGTTGGAAGAAATAAATATTGTGTATCCGATGCCTCCGCTCACTCGAAGGAGTAATGATGAAATTGGTGCACTCTACAAACACTTTAATAATATGGAGGAAAGGCTTCAACTAGCGAGCAAAGAGCAAATCGACATGATTGCTGCAATCGCTCACGACTTAAAGACACCCTTAACATCTATTAATGGTTTTGCGGAACTGCTGAGTATGCACAAGGATCTGCCAGAGACTGAAAGGCATGAATATTATGAGCTGATTCAAAAGAAGTCGAAATATATGGCAGAACTCATTAAAGAATTCTCCAGTTTTACCAAAGAAAAACTGGATTTAGAATCTATGAGAACCAAACCTGTAGATGTTTTAAAATTATTCAATGATATTGCCCAGGAATATGAATATGAGCTGGGTGGGCTGGGCTATGAGTTTACTTGTTATCATTCATTTGCAGGAAATATGTTGTTGATGGTTAATGAAACGATGATACGTCGGGTTTTCGGTAATCTCTTCAGTAATGCGGTAAGATATGGAGGGGAAAATAAATTAAAAGTGTACATGACCGGGTATCCACAAGGGCGTTATGCCTTTTTTCAAATTGAGGATAATGGAATTGGAGTGCCAGATAAGGATATATCTTCTCTGTTTCTCAAGTTTTTCACTGTGGATAAATCGCGGCAAGTCCAGAACGAGGGGATGGGACTTGGCCTTGCAAGTTGTAAATCCATTATTGAACATCATGGTGGCAAAATTTTTGCATATCATTCCGGGTATGGAGGTCTGGGAATAAGGTTCAGTCTTCCCTTTGTGACATAATACTGATTTTTTTATCCATTTAAAAGGCGCTGCCGGCGTGAGTACTAAGGCAGCGCCTTTTTTATTATCAATGCTTCATAATTTTATATATTCTCTTTACTAACATTTATTTTCTTTTAAGCGAAGCTTTATTTTTGCATTGTAAAATTTTCTTGTAGCCGAAAACGATACAAGGAATTGAAAGGAGTAAAGCTAAATGACTAAAATTGATTTTATTGATGCAAAAGGAGGATATTGGAATGTCAGTTGAATTCAGCCGTTGGCCTGATAATTACATGATGTCATACCAGGTTACCAAAGCTCTGGGTATGGCAAGCCTCGGTGCTACAGATGTCACCGAGATCTACGAGGCCTGTAAAAAAATCGATCCAAATGATAAGGATACGTGGCATAGGGAATGGGTTATAACGGCTCAGGCCCTGGAAAAACACGGAAAGGAGGCCGAAGCCATTGGAAACTGGTTTACAGCACGAAACTGCTATATCCGTGCATGTAATTACTACCGAATTGCGGAATATTCTGTGATGAGTGATGACACTGAGAAAATCTGTCTGTTTAAGAAGGTAAATGAACTCTTCGAGGCTGCCGGAAAATACTTTGATGTTCCTCCGGAAAAGATCCAGGTCGATTATGAGGATGTTAAACTGAATGGGTATTTCTTCTCACCTCCATGGATAAAAGGCCCGAAGCCGACTGTTTTGGCTCTTAATGGAGGGGATGAATGGTCAATTGAGAACTATTTCTGGCTTGGTCCTGCCTTTATTTCATGTGGATATAACTTTATGGTCTATGACCAACCTGGAACCGGTCTGTCAATGTATGAGATGGGGAAGGGGAGACGGGCTGACAGCGAGGCATTCCATTCACGGGCAATCGACTTTCTTCTGTCACGTCCGGAAGTTGATCCGGATAAGATCATCGTGCATGGTGAGAGCTTTGCGGCATACGACTCTCTGCGATTTGCTTCATTTGATCACAGAATTGCTGCCGTCATTTCCGACGGTGGTACGCATGCGTTCGATTGGAAAGCAATGCTTAAATGGATGCCACCGAGTCTGGCCGCCCATGGCATGAGAATCCTGGGGGCAAAAAGCCTTGATGACTTTGCAGGCAATCCGCGCTTTGCCTACAATCTCGAGGGCGTACTCCACCAGATAGAATGCCCGCTTCTTGTGATGCACGGTGCGGAAGAGATCTTGGTTCAGCCAAATCCGCTAACACAAGCCTGGAAGAATTACGAGCAGGCCGGTTCAAAAAACAAGACGTTCTTCCCGATAGAGGATAGACGACTTGGGGGATTAGAACATTGTCAGGTTGACAACATCAATGTGCTCCATGAGGTAGCGATGAACTGGCTCTGCTCGATCGGGCTTGGTCCTGCAGTACCTCGCCCAAGTGATCGTTAAGACCTTACCTGGCTGTGAGTGGAACTGAAAGGTCGCAGTATTTATCTAATTATACCATGAAAGGCAGGTTCTTCGGAATCTGCTTTTTGCTTTTTAAAATTCAACTCCGTCTAAACCTAATCACAATAAAAAGCTTCGATTGCCTGTGCAAAAAACTCTGCTGCACCCTCCCCGTATTCCTGGTCAATTGCCTGTTGACACTGCCTGTTACGGTAGGACTGGGCAATCGCCAGCATCAAGCCCTCTTCTTCTTTCATCTGGCACAATTGTTTCATGACGAAACCATATTCACCGATAACCGCCTTTACTTCAAAAGAATTGAGGTCACAGCCTCGTTTTTCTATCAGCTTTTGACGGATTGTCTCCTCCCGTTTTTTGTAGCTTTCGGCAACTTCTTTGCTGATGGGATTCTCAAGGGTGGACAAATAAGCGTCTTTCCCCCCATACCACTCAACTACTTTGGCATAGCGTTTTTGCATATCTTCTGAAGATACGACTTCAATATAATGCCGCTTCCAGTGCTCTATGCTGCCAAATTCACGAATGGCTGTCTGACGCATTTCCTCCGGCATGCTGTCAAACATGAGCTGGAACATTTTCTCGATCTCTGTTTTGGTAAAAACTGAAAAATCCATTTTGTTGTCTCCTTTCAGAACGTTATCTATGCTGGCAATCAGACGTTCCATGCGTTCTTTTTTTTCAACCAGCATTTCTCTCTGCAATTGCAGAATCTGATTTCTATCAAGAGACGGGTTTTTCATGACTGTTTTGATATCTTTCAGAGGAATACCAAATTCACGAAAGAATAATATCTGCTGTAAAATTTCTAAGGCCCGATCGTCATAAAGCCGATATCCGGCTTCACTTTTTCCTGTGGGCGGAAACAATCCAATCTCGTCATAATAGTGAAGTGTACGCGGGCTGATACCGGTGAGCTCTGATACTTCCTTTACAGTCCTCATATAATCTGTCCTCCTGCTCCTGATAGGATAACTATACTCTATGACGTTCCGTGAAGGTCAATAGATTTTTTAAATGTTTTATTTAAAGCCAGAGTACCATATTTTTTTGTAAAGTACCATGTCTTTCTGCAGATATGCTTGCAGATACTTAGAAAACGCTTTCATATAATAAAAAAATGCTTTCTGAAGGTGGGTTGACAATATAATAACAAAGTGATATTATTTACATTACAAGTTCACCGAACAAGTAATGTAAAAGGAGAAAGGTTATGTCAAACAAGTATGAACAGCTGTTTCAACCGTTAAAAATCGGTCAGGTTAAGATTAAAAACAGGATTGTTTTATGTGCAATGGAAGGTACGAATCTTGTTGAGGGAATGACGAAGTATGAGTTTAATAAGCATTGCCGTGATTACTATTTAGAAAGAGCAAAAAATGAGGTAGCTCTTATGGTGCCCGGGATGGTAACCATAAAAAGTGTGATTGGGGACAGCTGGTTGGGAGATCAGGAAGAGATAATGATGGGGCCGGTAAAAAGCCTTATGGATGAAATTCATACATATGGCTCTAAGGTTTTTATGCAGATTGGTGCCGGAATGGGGCGGGCAATGGTTGCAATTAAGCCATTGAGAGATATTTACTATGCTCAAAAAGATGGGAGCAATATAGAGAAACCAGCGCCTTTCGATGTGGACAGAATTTTCCGTTCCCCATCTGCAGGTTTGCCAAATGTATGGGATCCCAATATTTTAAGCACAGAAATGACCAAGGAAGAAATACATCAAATTGTGAAAGAATATGGAAAAGCGGCAGCTCTTTGTAAAAAAGCAGGAATCGACGGAATTGAAATTCATGCAGTACACGAGGGGTATTTGCTGGATCAGTTCACGATATCTGCGACCAATCACCGTACCGATGAGTATGGCGGATCTCTGGAAAACCGATTTAGGTTTGTAACAGAAATCATAAGAGAAATTAAAAGTGTCTGTGGTTCCAGCTATCCGGTCAGCATTCGGTACAGTGTAGAAAGCAAGATGATTGGATTTAACAAAGGCGCATTACCGGGTGAAGATTATATCGAATTTGGGCGTGATTTGGAAGAAGGTATTAAAGGCGCAAAACTGCTGGAAGGAGCAGGTGCTGATATGCTAAATACAGATAATGGCTCTTATGATTCTTGGTTTTGGGCACATCCGCCGTTATATATGCCATTAAGCTGTAACCTTGAAAGCTCTGCAGCTATTAAGCCCTATGTTAATATTCCTGTTGTATGCGCAGGACGAATGGAAAACCCGGATACAGCAGTTCAGGCTCTGAAGGAAAATAAAGTTGATGGGATTGGAATTGCCAGACAGCTTCTGTGTGATGGTGAGTATGTATTAAAGATAAAGGAAGAACGGGTCGAAGATATACGACCGTGTCTTGCCTGCCACAATGGTTGTTTCGGAGTCAGTAAGTATAAAGGAAATCCTGGCTCAATTCCAGAGGGAAAGATGGGATGCTGTGCAATAAATCCTGTTACACTTCAGGAGCAAGAATATCAGATCACGCCGGCCAAGATAAAAAAAGAAATTGCCATAATCGGCGGCGGTATCGGAGGAATGGAAGCCGCACGTCTTTGTGCAATGCGTGGACATGAAGTAACTATTTACGAGAAAACAGATGAACTGGGTGGAGTTTTTATTGCTGCAGGCGCTCCTGACTTTAAAGAAAAAGATAAAATGCTTATTGAATGGTATAAACGCCAGATCAGCAGTCTGAATATCAAGGTATTATACAATACGCAGATCAATATGGAAGATCTTGATTCTCTGACAGCTGATGAAATAATTGTTGCAACAGGCGCATATCCAAGAAAACTGGATGTACCGGGTGCAGAACTTAATCTTGTAATGGAAGCCATTGAATATTTAAGAGGCAGAAAAAAGCTTCATGGAGATCGTGTGGCAATTATTGGAGGTGGTCTGACTGGCTGCGAAATTGCATATGACCTGAATTTAAAAGGGAAACAACCGATCATTATTGAAATGATGGACGATATTTTGAAAATTGATGGTTTAAGTGCAGCAAATGCAAATTTTTTACGGGATGCATTTCGAAAGTACGAGACACCGATTTATTTAGAATCAAGAGTGATTGAAATAAATGATCGGGGAGTAGTAATTATGACATCACAAGGAAAAGAAGTGATTGAGGTAGATCATGTTATAACTTCTATTGGCTATGTTCCTTCACCATTGTCAGGTAATAGTAATAAAAATATTCATATTATCGGAGATGCACAAAAAGTTGGTAATTTGATGAATGTTGTATGGGGAGCATATAATGCAGCCCTTTCCATATAAACACTTCCGATTTGCCCTTTCAATAATTGGTTGTTTATGAATTCTTTTTGTGTTACAATGCCTGTGAGGTATTAGCATGGAAGAAAAAAATAAAAGAAAATTGCAGGCCGAGAAGACCAAAGAAGCAATTATAGAATCAATAACTGAAATGGTATCAGAACGTCCTATATCACAGTTAACGATAAGAGAAATATGCAAGCATACGGAAATTTCTCCAGGTGCATTTTATCACCATTTTGATAGTAAGGAAGCAGCTATTCTTTATAGCTATCGAACAGTTGATCATGAATTTGAAAAGCTGCCGCGGGTAGGTACTCCGTTGGAAAATATTCTAAGTATTATAACGATGCATCTGGGATTAATCTCGTGGGAAAATATTAATTCGGTAAAATCTGTCTATATAAGCCATCTTGTATATCATGATGAGTATTTTTTCAGTGAGAGCCGTCCTATATTTATAGTTTTAAAAGAGGAAATTTCAGCTTATATCGGAGAAGATCCGGATAATGAAACGGTACATGGTCTTGCATGGAAGATATTGAGATTCTGCAGAGGCATAATGTATAATCTTTGTATTGATCCCGGAAATGACCTTGATAACTGGCCGATGCCACAGGCAGAAGAAGTTCTGCATTATTTTTTGTTCCAAGTAAATAAAAGTGAGAATAAATAATCAAGATAACAGAAGAGGAGTTGCTGTATTGGCCGGTTGGCTGATGCAGCAACTCTTTTTGTATGGTATTTTATAAAATTATATGTATATAAGTAAGGATAAACAGGAAATCTATCCTTTGTATGACAGAGAACGTCTACATAAAGCCAAAAGGAGATCTGTTTATGGAAAGCAAATGCGATACACAGGAGAAATTTAAGCAGCTGCAGAAATTTATTGACAGTATGGAAGACAGAAGGGGAGCTTTAATTGCGGTACTGCACAAGGCTCAGCATCTCTATGGATATTTGTCCAATGATGTGATTTTTTATATTGCTGAAAA
>SVDS01000179.1 GCA_015057715.1 Paenibacillaceae bacterium | reverse complement strand
AAAAAGCGAAACATTCTTTATCTGCTGCAGCGTATTTTAAGAGGTAAGATCTATACACTTCTCTATCTGTGTGCAGTCTTTGTGGGATGCCTGGCGAAACTTGAGACAGTTTGGGAATTCTCCGACATCTGGAATGGACTGATGGCAGTCCCCAATATTATTGCACTCATTTTTTTAATGAAAGAAGTAAGAGTACCGGAATAGAAAATGGAAGTCCGACGTATTCTGCAGTATAATACTGTAATATGGGAGCAGGCGAAATGCCTGCTCCTTATTTCAACCATGAGAAGGGTAGGGTTCTGATATTTATAAACTTAAGTGGCACATTTTTGATTCTGAATCATGTTGCAGGTTGAACCATCGAGATGCCTGATGATATCATATGGATGGAGTTTAAAAAGTAGTGAACAAATGATATATATAAAGGAGGGTTCTAGAATGTGTACAAGTTTTGCAGTATACAGTCAAAAAAAAGCTATTTATGGTATGAATTTTGATACTGATGACATTGACTTAAAACTTAAAGTTAGTAGTTATAATGATAGGAACTTATTTATCTTTTCAGCCTTAGTAGATAACCAATACAGAGATATTGCTGGTTTTAATAGTGAGGGTCTTTTTATTTGTACTCAGGCGGTCCAATATAGTTCGGGTTTTAAATCAAGTTGTGATGAAAATGATTGGTTTGCTTTTGATACTTTTGATGAGGCGTTGAAAAAAACAAGAAAAGCATCTGAATTTTATGACATACTTAATAAAAGAGTAATCTCGTATCCCAGAAATCCATTATATCCAGATTTGGGTTTACATACTATTATTGCAGACAAAACTGGTGATGCCTTTATTCTGGAAGAAGGAAATGAAACAAATATAATAAGTCCTATTTACAATGATTTTATTATTATGACTAATTTTCCAAATGGGGATTTTAAGGAAGTAAATTATAATAAAGTTTATGGGATTGGAGCTGACAGATATATTTGTGCTCATGAATATATTCAGAATAATATTCATGGCTTTGGCATAAATGAAGCCTTTGAAGCTTTAAGGAAAACCAGCCAGGAGAATACTCTGTGTTCAATCGTATATGAAGCAACAAAAAATGAAATTTATATAAGCTTTAAAAAAGATATAAGTAAAAAATGGAAAATTTCGGTTATCGAAAAGACAATCCAATCTTTAGATGGATTTTTGAACAACAATAAAATTCAATTTATTAATGAAGAAATATTTGTAAAGGATCTCATTAGTTTATATAAGTGGGTATAATAAGGCTGTATTTTTATATAAGGAGGTAATGCCCTATGACAACCAGTAAAATATCCAATCGATTAATACATGAAAAAAGCCCTTATCTACTTCAACATGCTTACAATCCGGTCGACTGGTGGCCTTGGTGTGAACAAGCATTTACAAAAGCAAAAGCAGAAGACAAACCAATTTTTTTATCCATTGGCTATTCTACCTGTCACTGGTGCCATGTCATGGCTCATGAGTCTTTTGAAGATCAGGAGGCGGCAGGCCTGTTAAACGAAAATTATGTTTCTATTAAAGTAGACCGTGAGGAACGGCCTGATATTGACTCGGTTTACATGTCGGTCTGCCAGGCACTTACAGGCTCAGGAGGCTGGCCTCTGACAATTATTATGACTCCGGATCAGAAGCCTTTTTATGCGGCCACTTATCTGCCAAAGCACAGCAGATGGGGGAATACCGGGCTGATTGAGGTTTTGAACGCCATAGACGGACTTTGGAAAAAAGACAGGAACAAGGTGCTTCAGGCCGGAGAAGAAATGACCCGGTATCTAAATGGAGAGGAAAAAAACAGTGGAGGAAGTAAGGATGATCCAGGTAAGGAATTGTTCTTAACTGCTGCCACGCAGTTAAAGCGCTCCTATGATAAAACATGGGGTGGTTTTGGGAGAGCACCAAAGTTCCCCATGCCCCATAATCTGATTTTTCTCCTTCGCCATTCCATCTATGAAAAGGACGAGTCTGTCAGAGAGATATGTGAATCAACCTTAAGGCATATGTACCGGGGTGGAATTTACGATCATATTGGGGGAGGGTTTTCCCGTTACTCTACCGATGAAAAGTGGCTGGTTCCTCATTTTGAAAAAATGCTTTATGATAATGCCCTGCTCTCCTATGCCTATCTGGAAGCTTATAAAATAACCAGAGAACCATTTTACCAGTCAGTAGCCAGAGGAATACTGGATTATATTATAGAAACCCTTACGGATAAAGACGGTGGATTTTATTGTGGAGAAGATGCAGACAGCGAAGGGGTAGAAGGGAAGTTCTACGTTTTTGACCGGGATGAAATCACACAGATTCTAAAAGAAGATGCTCCATTTTACTGTCAGTGGTTTGGAATTACAAATGAAGGCAATTTTGAAGGAAAAAATATCTTAAATCTTATTCATAATCATGATTATGAGAAAAAAGATGAAAAAATAAAAACGCTTAGCAGGAAACTCTATGATTATCGTCTTAAACGGACTAAACTTCATAAAGACGACAAAATCCTGACTTCCTGGAATGGCCTGATGATTGCAGGGATGGCAAAGGGGTATCAGATTCTCCAGGAAGATGTATATTTACAGACAGCCAGAAAAGCACAGGCTTTTATTGAAGAAACGCTGACAAATAAGGATGGCAGACTATTTATCCGTTACCGGGATGGAGAAGCCGGCCATGATGGACAACTGGATGATTATGCTTTTTACGCATTCGGACTGTTAGAACTATATCAGGCATGCTTTGAGGTATCATATCTTCAAAAAGCAGTCAGTATTTGTGAGAAAATGATTGGTCTATTTTTTGATGAGGAAAATGGTGGATTTTATATGTATGCACATGACAGAGAAAAACTGATCAGCCGCCCCAAGGAGCTGTATGACGGTGCTTTACCCTCAGGCAATTCTGTTGCTGCCTACGTGATAGGGAAACTTTATCATTTAACTGGTGAAATTTCGTGGCAGGAAATATTAAAAAAACAGTTAAAATGGATGGGAGGAGAAGCCCAGACCAGTCCGGCAAATCATAGTTTTACGCTCCTGGCGTTTCAGACGGTTCTCTATTCTCATACGCAGCTGGTTGCTGTATCGTCTCAGCCTGGAATCGAGAAAGAACTCGCCGGTTTAAAAAGGGAGGTTCTCACGGATATTGATATTATATTTAAAAATCCGGAAAATGAAGAGCTTCTTTCAAAAATTGCTCCGTTTACGAAGGATTATCCCGTAGATTCTGAAAAAAGCCAGTTTTATCTCTGTAAAAACGGAACGTGCTTAAAACCAGTGGATTGTATTTCCCAATTAAAAGAAGCAATTGAATCCATATCATCATAAATCGGACAGTCAGCCATATATATAATTAAATAATCAAAACCAGGGGAATGACAATGTGTACGGCTATGACATTGCAGACGAAAGAAGGGGAAGTTTTTTTCGGAAGAAATATGGATTTTTCCTATGAAGTAGATCCTCACTTTTTCAGAGTTCCTAAAAGCTATCAATGGATCAATGCTCTCACCGGTGCCAGGATGCAGGATGATTATAGCTTTATTGGAATTGGACAGGAGACAGACGGACTTTTGGGGTTCTTTGACGGAGTGAATGAAAGAGGATTTGCAGCGGCAGCTCTTTACTTTGCAGGTTATGCCAGATATGAAGAAATGGGAAAGGGAGAAAATCGGTTTCCCATTGCTTCCTTTGAATTTCTTCATTATATATTAGGAAAGTGTGGGTCAGTCAAGGAACTAAAAACACTGGCAACGCAGGTTTCCATCATTGGTATGGAAGATCCGGTTACAGGATCGGCGGCTCCTCTACACTGGATTGCAACAGACCGGACCGGTACCTGTGTGGTAATTGAACTAACCAGTAAAGGTCTGATTATTTTTGATAATCCCATGGGCGTTCTGGCAAATAGTCCGGATCTTCCCTGGCATATGACCAATTTAAGAAATTATATGGAGGCAAGCCCTGAACAAATGGCTGAAGCCAGCTGGAGCGGCATAAAGCTTACTCCATTCGGTCAGGCAGGAGGAACAGGAGCACTTCCGGGTGGCTTTACCTCTCCCGATCGTTTTGTCCGTACAGCATATTTAAAATCATTTCTTCCAGTTCCACAGAATCGGAATGAAGCTGTGGTATCCTGCTTTCACGTCATGGAAGGGGTGACTATACCAAAAGGGGCAGTCATGACAAGCCGTGGGTCTTATGATTACACAAAGTATACGGCATTTTTAAATACTGCCACATGTGAGTACTATTTTAAAACCTATGATAGTCTCCAGGTTTGTGTAGCAGGTTTATTTGAAAATAATATGGATATCATGCAACCGGTTCATCTGGGATGAATACGTCAAATTCCAAAGGGAATAATAAAAAGGAACTGCCAGGCCGGCAGTTCCTTAAAAGTTATCTCAAAAAGGGAGGAGAGCTGATAACAGAATTATCAGCTCAAGTATTATGAAAAAAATCTTATAAACATATTTAATTTACAGTTTTAGTATAACCATGAAACGTGAAGAAATCATGTTGTTTGTGTAAAAGATTTTTGAATGAATTTGAAACAAAGTATGAACAGCTAGACAAAAACTTAATGATTTGATAAAATACACACATATGTTAAACTTTATACAAGAAAGGGAAAAAACATGAACAATCCTGTTATTACAATTACAATGGAGAACGGTGATGTGATAAAAGCTGAGCTTTACCCTGAAATTGCACCGAATACAGTGAATAATTTTATCAGTCTTGTAAAAAAAGGCTACTATGACGGACTGATTTTCCACAGAGTCATCAACGGATTTATGATTCAGGGCGGATGCCCACAGGGAACCGGAACCGGCGGTCCTGGATATTCCATTAAAGGTGAATTCAGCCAGAATGGAGTTTCCAATACCTTAAAGCATTCTGAGGGAGTCCTTTCCATGGCAAGAGCCATGAGTCCGGATTCAGCAGGCTCACAGTTTTTTATTATGCACAAGGCAGCTCCACATTTAGATGGCGCTTATGCTGCATTTGGAAAAGTAATCGAAGGTATGGATATTGTCAATAAGATTGCAGACGTGAAAACCGATTACAACGACCGTCCAATGGCTGAACAGAAGATACAGTCTATGTCAGTGGATACCTTCGGAGAAGAGTATCAGGAACCGGAGACTTTATAAATTATGGTGTGGGAACGGGAGATTACCATTGAAGGGAAGAATTTCCAGGTTACCATATCAGACGAATATGAAGCCCTGCGCTCTGCTTTTGCAGAAGGCAGGGCTGTTATTGGTTTATGGGACCGAAACCGGACGGATCAGTGTCTTTCACCGGCGTCCTATCTGGTGGAATCTTATGAGGATATTACAACGGAACTTTTGGAACGCGTGGTCCGGAGAAAAGAAGGGATGCCCTGGAATATTACAGACACCAGACGTCTTCTGATCCGGGAATTTATAACTGCTGACGCAGATGAAATTCCAAAAGAGCCAGACGGAGGAGAGGCTGGAGACCTTTTTTATAGCAGAAACTCATTAGAAAGCTATATCAGGCAGCAGTATGGATTTTACGAATATGGAATATGGGCTCTTTATGACAGAGAAAAAAAGACCATTGTTGGAAAAGCAGGGCTGTTTAATTTTGATCCTGGGGAAAATGAAGAGTTATGTTCCATCATGAAAAAAAATGATACCCCGCTGGAACTGGGATATCATATTTTTACACCTTACAGGCGCCAGGGATATGCAAAAGAAGCATGCCAGGCGATATTAACATATGCCGCTTCTTCTCTGACAGACAGGATCTACGCCAGAGTTCTGGACGACAACTGTGCCTCTGTCAATCTTTTAAAAAGCCTGGGGTTTCACCTTACAGGCCGTACACATAGCGGATCAGCTTCACCGCAGTGTCTGTACGAGTGGAATTGCTTATAATGCCTAAAATTGGATCATTCATGGTTAATCCTGTCTTCTTAAGGAAATCCGTGTTACCGATTTTAATACCACAGGCAATTGTCTCACCAGTTTCTGAATTGGTAACCTCATAGAGCTGATCCTTTACCTGATCATAGACGTCAGGGGGGAGAACCTCCTTTAAGTCTAAAAATCCACCCATCTCACCAAAGTGGTCGATACTGTCCTTTCTTGCGATCATTACGTCCAGCTCTTTGCTGGAGATCAGGGCAGACAGCTTTGCCAGTTCTGCGTAGGTGAATTCAGTCATATTGGAATTGTCAAAACTTATGGACATGGAATGGTCCACATCAATCTTCGTCTCGTCGGTCAGACCCAGATACTCACGAAAGCCCTGGTCAAAGTATTCGCTTACCAGGTCCTTTTCACTGTCAGGCTGACTGTTTAAAATGACACAGGAAAGAGCAGTTTCAAACCGGTTATTGTGTACGGCAGAGAAAATAGAGAAAATAAGGAAAACAGCTACTACAGTTCCGATTATGGGTATCTTATAGTATTCCCAGATGTACCATAGTCTGTCCTTTAAGCTCATATTCTTTAACTTATTCTTTTCTTCCTGCATTGAATCTTTTAAAGTTTTGTCTTCATAGGGGGTCATATCATACGCCTCTTTCTGTTTTAATCCGGATACTTTTATGATTATATCACAGATTTATCAAATTTCCTCCATATATAATTATAAAAAATTGATGAAATGGGGGAGAATGTTTGCTTTTTAAAAATAAATCCGCTATAATGATTTTTGACGTTAACGAGAGAAGGGGAATGACATATGTTATCAGGTTTTTTTAATTATGATAATCCGGTCTGGCGTTTTATCGGCAAGTTCGGAGATTTAATTATTCTAAATGTTTTATGGCTGGTCTGCAGTCTCCCGATTTTTACCATAGGAGCATCTACAACTGCAGTGTATTACGTGACGCTGAAACTTGCAAGAGACGATGACGGCTATACCATACGCTCCTTTTTTAAATCCTTTAAAGAGAATTTCAAGCAGTCTACCATAATATGGCTGATCCTTCTTTTGGCAGGAGCCATTCTGGGCGTGGACTTATATTTCTTTGCCCGGCTTTTTAATGGTTCTTCCACGGTTAAGACGGTTATGCTTACTGTATTTCTGGCCATGGCTTTAATCTATGCTGCTGTAGCCATGTATATTTTCCCGCTTCAGTCCAGATTTTATAATCCGCTTAAACGTACATTTTTCAATGCATTTTTTATGTCCATCCGACATTTATTCCGCACAATTGGTATGATCGTCATAGATGGTGTGCTGGTTGCTGCCGGTTTTGTATTTATGATTCCGCCTGTACTGATGATTTTTATGCTGTTTGGTTTTCCGCTTCTGGCATTTATTAACTCCTATATTTTATCTCCGGTATTTAATATTTATATGCCAAAGGAAGAACGGGCAGAGGAAGAGGGATTAAGACCGTTATTTACCGATGACACTGAACCTGTTAGCAGTATTTTGATGGCAAAGGGTGATGAAGCGGAGACGAAGATTGACGACCAGAAACTTACAGACGATGACAGAACAAAGTAAAGAGACAGATTACACCGGTCCCCTGGATTTTATAGTCCTAAGGGGACCTTTTTTTGTATACATGATCGTTCAAAGTTTGGACACGCTATGGACACAAAAAAACGATATACTTGAGGTTGATACGAGAAATGTTTTGGAGGCAGAATATGACCGAAGAAGAATACTTAAGTTTCATTCAGCCCTACGAAGATGCGCTGAATAACATACAGGTCAGGATCGATGTGCTGAATAAGGATTACAGAAGGAAACAGCTGAATTATCCTATTCATCATGTACAGTACCGGATAAAACAGAAAGAAAGCATTGAACATAAATTAACCAAATGCGGAAACCATACAACCACGGATGCAGCCAGAAACTGTCTGACTGATATTGGGGGAATCCGGGTGATCTGTTATTTTGTCAGAGATATCTATGGGATAGTAGATTTGCTGCGGAAGCAAACAGACATTGTAGTAATAAAGGAAAGCGATTATATCAGGACACCGAAAGGAAACGGATACAGAAGCTATCACATTGTATTCGGAGTTCCGGTTTATCATACAGACGGAATGGAGTATTATCCCGTAGAAGTTCAGCTTCGCACCATGGCCATGGATCTGTGGGCCAGCATGGAGCATCGAATCTGCTACAAAGGAGAAAAAAAGGATGAAGCAGCGGCTGAATTTATCAACTATGGTGCTGCTTTAAAACAGATGGAGGAGGAGATGGAAGGGTTTTTATCAGATTAATGGCAAGGAAAACCCCGGCGGTGTTCTGCCGGGGTTTTTCAGAAGTATGATATATAAAAATATGAGGGAAAGCAATTATTTGTCGATACGGAAACCAGCATAAGCAGTCATTCCGTGT
>SVDS01000178.1 GCA_015057715.1 Paenibacillaceae bacterium | reverse complement strand
CCGGGCTCTGGCTCCTCAAATTCCTTATGCCACTCTAAAAGCTGACCTTTGCTTCCGATTTTAAAAGGAGTGAGTTTACTCAGTCTTTCTGCAATTTCCGGTAATACTTCATCGTCTATTCCTAAAATTTCACAGGTTTTCTTAAAGTTTCCAAAGACTTCCCGGATAATCTCCAGATCCATTGCCGTTGACATTGCCACTGCCACTGTACTGTTTTCGCTTCCTGGAACTTTATATTTATTCTCAGGCGATGTGGAGGGGCAGGTTACATACTGATCTTGATACAGATACAGCCAGTCAACCAGGAACAGAGCCGCTTCTTTTAAAATTGGATACACGGTTTCTTCAAGGAATTTCCGGTCCGGATTGTATTCATAATGCTTAAACAGCTCATTGGTTAACCACGCACCGCCCATGGGCCACATAGACCAGGTAACGCTTTCCGGTTCTCCCTCTTCTTCTCCATGAGCCATTCCTACCGGGTTGGTATTGCACCAGTAATCCGCGTTATGGTGATGTACAAAACCACGGCACTGATAATGGACTTGTGCTGTTTTCTTTCCTTCCTCACAAATCCGTTTTACAAATTCGAAATAAGGCTGCAGGCACTCCTGCAAATTACAGCTTTGCCCAAGCCAGTAATTCATCTGTGCGTTGATGTTGGTCGTCCAGTTACAGCTCCAGGGAGCTCTTAACTGCCAGCTCCAGATTCCCTGTAAGTTAGCGGGAAGACTTCCCTCTCTGGAGGAACTGATGAGTAAGTATCTTCCATATTGGAAATAGAGACCGTAAAGTGCATTGTCCTTTTCCCCGTCACGAAGCCGTTTCAGTCTTTCATTGGTGGGAATATCTAACTGCTCTCCAAGGTAGAGCTCTGCTTTATCATAAATAGATTTATAATCACTGACATGCTGCTGTTTTAAGGTTTCGTATGCTTCTAAATGGTGAAAAGCAGGCTCATTAACTGCATAAAGTGCCAGAATCACCGTAGAAGCGCCTTTAATGCGAAGCCCTTCTTTTTCACCGGATACCTCTCCGTCACAGGAAAGAAGGCGTAAACCAGCATGAAACTCCATACCTTTTTCTCCCTGGATTACAGGATTCTTGCTGTAATCGATATAGGAAGGATCTACATGCTCCGGACATTTTCCGCTGATCTTAATTCCCGCTTTCTCATACTCTGCTTTATATGGTACCTGGGATTCGAAAGAAATCAGCGTATTAATCGCCTTTTTGTCACAATCAAGTTTTATAAATACAGCTTTAGCAGGATAGCTTGCAAAGTATTCTCTGGAATAGCTTGCACCGTTTACCTTATAGCTTACATTGCTGACTGACTGATCCAGATTCAGGACACGATTGTAATCCGATGTCTCCCCGTCATGATCAAAGTCCATGTACAGATTACCCAGAGGAAGATAGGATTCATTATATTCTCCAAGCATATGACTCCGGATTAATTCCTCTGCCTGTACATACTCCTCCTGCTCCACCAGTCTGCGGCACTGTTCCAGATAAGGAAATGCATTATGATTGTTTTTGTCATGGCGGTAACCTGACCAAAGACTTTCCTCATTGAGGCCAAGACACTCTCTCTTTGTAGTTCCCCAAATCATGGCCCCCAGACTTCCGTTACCGATTGGTAGGGTTTCTTCCCACTTACTCGCCGGTTCAGCGTAGAATAGCTTCATATTAAATTTCCCCTTTTCCAGTTTTACCCTGTTACTTCACAGTCAATATACTGATTTTTTCACCATCTGTCAATGGTTTACTGCTCTGTAAAACAACAAGGTCACCGGTGGAAAGTCCCTGGGTCACTTCAATATAAGCATTCTTTTTCTTTCCAAGGGTAACGGGAACTTTCACTGCACTGTTGTCAGCCGCTTTATAAACATAGGATCCTGAATCATCGGACTGAACAGACTTAGCTGGAATATAGACAGAATTTTCTTCCTTATTATCGGAGAGCCGGATATCCGCCATAAGACCGATTGCGCTGTTAGTACTCTCCTCCCCCAAAGAGACCGTCACAAGAAACATTCCGGTACTGGAATCGCTGACTGCAGAAATATCACTGATACTTCCCTTTAAATTCTCCCCAAGAGTCTGAAGATTTACCTGTACCTCTGTTCCTGTTTTAACCTGGTCAATATCCATGTCAGCAACTTTTATTTCCACTTTTTTACCGCTGTCATCAATAACAGTGGCGGCCTTTATCTGGGGTGAAACCGTCTGGCCTGCTTCCACGTTTATTTTTGTTACAAGGCCTTTAATTGGTGATGATACCATGCAGTCATCGTATCTTTTCTGGGCAATATTAAGGGCTGCCCTGGCACTTTCAAGCTGGGCTTTTGTCACCTCACTGGTGGTTGTCTGGCTGTTCTGCGCTGCCTGAAGCTGAACCTGAGCCACGTCCACCTGGGCCTTTGCTGCCTCATAGTCTGCCTGGGATACGTCACCGCTTGCATAAAGTACTTTTATCCGGTTAAAATTGTCACTTGCTGTGGTGAAGGTGATCTGGGCTGGCTTTACCACTGTATTTAACTGATTTGCTTTTTGTGCGCTGTCATAAGAAGCCTGGGCTGCCTGGCAGCTGGCTTTTGCCTGCTCTAATTGCAAACTGGCATCCTGATTGTCAATCTGAAACAAGGGAGCACCCGCTTCCACATGGTCGCCTTCTTTGGCCAGGATCTGGGTCACCTTACCGCTTGCAACGGGAATGATATCAACGCTGCTTAAAGCCTCTACTGTTCCCTGCCATACCATGGCAGATAAATCTTTTCCTTCTTTCGCTGCAGCAACCGTTACTTCTGTCTGTTTTCCAGCTCCCGCACAGCCTGCAAGAGCCGACGAAAGCATTGCTGTTACCATTAAAACTGCTGTTATCTTCTTCATCCGTTTTCTCCTTCTCAGACTATTATTTTAAATGAATTTTCACAGAAGCATTCATTCCAAAAACAAGAGGAAGATTCTGCTGATTTTCAATCGCTACCTTAATGGGTATCAGCTGTGTCACCTTTGTATAGTCGCCACTGGTGGTAAAACTGGTTCCTCCTGAAAAATAAGTCTGAGTTGCAGGATCGATCTCAATTACCTGCCCCTTAAACAGTTTTCCGGGATAGGCATCCAGTTTAATATCCACTTTTTGTCCCAGCTTTATCTTCATAATATCTGTCTCTTCTACATTTACCCCAATATAAAGATCTGAGGTGTCTGCCACCACTGCCAGTTCAGTGCCCATGGCAACTGCCTGATTGGCAGCTCCCTCATTTTTAACTACGGTTCCGGTTATGGGTGATGTGATATAGGGAAGAGTTTCCTCTCGTCCAAGCACCTGATCCTGTTCCACCAGATCTCCATTTTCTACTTCCCAGGATAAAAGCTTTCCATTTGCTACGGCTTTTACTGAATACAGCTTTGCTGTCACTCTGGCATTGTCAGTTTTAAAATAATTTGTACTTACATAATAGAAATATCCTGCAGTTGCTCCTCCCAAAAGAATGACTGCCAGCAAAAGGGGAATGAGTACTTTTTTCAGTTTTCCTGTTCCCTTACTGATCTCCTGATCTTCAATATTGATGTGTTTGTTTTCCTGCATATCATTATCCTCCGCTATGATTGTTCTGCAAACTGGCTGTGATACAGATCGGAATAGAATCCTTTCTTTTCAAGCAATGTTTCGTGATTTCCCTGTTCTATGATATCGCCATCCTTCATAACCAGAATCATATCTGCATCCCGGATGGTGGAAAGACGATGGGCAATGACAAAGCTGGTTCTATTTTTCATTAATTTATCCATGGCTCTCTGGATAAAGACCTCGGTCCGTGTATCAATGGAACTGGTAGCTTCATCAAGAATCAGAATTCTCGGGTCTGCCAGAATGGTCCTTGCAATGGTTAACAGCTGTTTCTGCCCCTGGGATAAGTTACTGGATTCTTCATTGATCACCATATGATAACCTCCTGGCAGAGTACGTATAAACTCATCGCAATGAGCCGCTTTTGCCGCCGCTATCACTTCTTCATCTGTCTTGTCAAAATTACCATAGCGGATGTTATCCATTACCGTTGCGTTATAAAGCCAGGTGTCCTGAAGCACCATGCCGAACATGGCACGTAAATCTCTTCTGGTAAATGTAAGGCTGTCATGACCGTCAATCAGGATCTGACCGGAATTAAGCTCGTAAAAACGCATCAGGAGCTTGACTATGGTAGTTTTTCCGGCTCCTGTGGGACCTACAATGGCAACCGTCTGCCCTGCCTCCACGTTGGAAGAAAAATGATTGATAATCATAGTATCCGGCTGATAACCAAAACAGACATTTTTAAATTCCACATTTCCATGAACTTCAGACAGCACGATGGGGCTTTCTGTCTCACTGACTTCATCCTCTTCATCTAAGAACTCAAATACACGTTCTGCTGCCGCAGCTGTTGACTGCAGAGTATTGGAGACATTGGCAATCTGGGAGATTGGCTGCATGAAGGATCTCATGTACTGGATAAATGCCTGAACATCACCGATCTCAATTACCTTTTTCACCGTTAAATATCCGCCTAAAAGACAGACACACACAAATCCAAGATTACCCACAAAAGACATAATGGGCATCATCATTCCCGATAGAAACTGGGATTTCCACGCAGATCCATAGAGTTTATCGTTAATCACCCGGAATTTCTCAATGGCTTCTTTCTCGCCGTTAAAAATCTGGACCACGTTATGGCCTGCATATATTTCTTCAATATGACCATTTAAGTTTCCCAGACTTTTCTGCTGCTGGGAAAAATATTTCTGGGACTTTTTCACTACGGTAACGATTAATCCCATGGATACAAACAATACCAAAACTGCCACCAGAGTCATTCGTACGCTGATGGAAAGCATCATGGCTACGATACCGATTAAGGTTGTCACCGATGTAATCATCTGGGTCAGAGACTGATTTAATGTCTGGCTTACCGTATCCACATCGTTGGTAATTCTTGAAAGAATCTCTCCATGAGTTCTGGTATCATAATAATTTAACGGAAGGCGGTTCATCTTTTCCGATATATTTTTTCTCAGCTCATAGGTGATCTTCATACTGACCCCTGACATAATGTAACTCTGCAGATAGGAAAAGAGAGCCGATACAAGATACAGGACAACTAAGAGCAGCAGCCGGTTTCTGATATAGCGGAAATCTGTAAGCAATCCGGTTCCCATGGCCCATGCCATCAGCCCTTCAAAAAGCTTGGTGGTCGCTTTTCCTAAAACTTTAGGTCCTACAATGGAAAATACAGAGGAACAGCACGCAAACAGGATTACAACAATGACGGAAACCTTGTAATGTTTTAGATACCCCGCAAGGTGGAGCATAGTGCCTTTAAAATTCTTTGCTTTTTCAGTCTTCTGGCCAAGTCCGCCGCCCCGGCCAATGGGTCCGCCTGAGGATTTTTCTTCACTCATTTCAGTTCCTCCTCACTCAGCTGTGACAGCGCGATTTCCCGGTATACTTCACAGGTCTTCATCAGCTCCCGGTGTGGCCCTTTCCCGGCAATTCTGCCCTGATCCAGAACAATAATCTGATCCGCATTCATAATGGTGCTGATTCGCTGAGCCACTAAAATGGTGACGCTGTCTTTTGTTTTATCTTTCAGCGCAGCTCGAAGCTTTGCATCTGTCTTAAAATCCAGAGCGGAAAAGCTGTCGTCAAACACATTAACCGGTGCTCGTTTAACCAGTGCTCTTGCAATGGAAAGACGCTGCTTCTGACCGCCTGATACGTTCTGGCCTCCCTGGGCAATTTCTGTTAAAAAGCCCTCGGGCTTGGAATCAATGAATTCCTCTGCCTGAGCAGTATTGGCTGCTTCCTCCACCACTTCTTTGCTGGCCTCTCTGTCACCATATTTTAAATTACTCTCGATTGTTCCGGAAAATAAAATTCCCTTCTGAGGCACAAAACCAATCATGTCTCTCAGCTTTTTTAACGGCCATTTTCTGATATCAATGCCGTCAATTAAGATTTCTCCCCCTGTCACATCGTAAAAGCGGGGAAGTAAGTTGACCAGTGTGCTTTTTCCGCTTCCGGTTGCTCCGATAAAAGCAGTTGTCTGACCTGGCAATGCCGTAAACGTAATATCATGTAGAACCGCCTCATCGGCATCGGGATACTGAAAGGATACTCCCCTGTATTCCACAGTTCCTTTGGGCGTTTCAGAAATAACTGCAGCTTCCTTGGGATCTGTGATGGTTGAATCCGTAGTCAGTATTTCGACCACCCTCTTTATGGATACAATGGCTCTTGGAATCATGATAAACATCATTGCCATCATTAAAAAAGCCATAATGATCTGCATAGCATACTGCATATATGCCATCATGTCTCCTACCTTCATCTTAAAGCTGGATACTGCCTTTGATCCCACCCAGACGATTAATAAGTTGGTCAGATTCATGATTAGCATCATGGCCGGCATCATGCCGGAGGTAACTCTGTTTACAAATAAATTAGTGTCTGTCAGTCTGGCATTTACCTTGTCAAACCGCTTTTCCTCAAATCTCTGGGTATTAAATGCTCGAATTACCAGAGTTCCGTCAAGGCTTTCCCTGACTACAAGGTTCAGCCGGTCGATTAATTTTTGAACATACTGAAACCTGGGCATAACCACCATCATCATGGAAAAAATTATCACAAGCAGCAATCCCACCGATAAGGCGATAACCCAGGACATGGATTTATCCTTTTCCAGAGCATGAATGACACCGCCGACTCCAAGTATGGGCGCATAAAACACAATTCTAATCAGCATAACAATCAGCTGCTGGATCTGGGTAATATCATTGGTGGTTCTGGTTATCAGCGAAGAAGTGGAATACTTCTCCATCTCCGCACTGGAAAAACTCTCAATTCTAGTAAATACATCCTGTCGCAGATTCCGGCAGATGCCTGCTGCCATTCTCGCACCGATCAGTCCCACGATTACGGTACAGAATGCGCTTAAAAAGGCGATTCCCATCATTTGAAATCCGGCTTTGACTATGTATATCGTGTCTCCCGAAGTGATACCTTTGTTTACGATATCAGACATATAATCCGGAAGGGATAAATCACAGGCAGCCTGCCCGAACAGCAGCAGCATGACCACTGCTAACGATATCAAATGGGGTTTGAAATATCGGAAAAATACCTTCAAGTCAGTTCCCTCTTTTCTGTTTCATCAATCTGTCGTTTCGTCAATTTCTTCCGTCATATCATTCACTGCACATTCCATCTGATCAATAAAGCGGTTCCACAATGTGATCAGCTGATCCATATCTTCCATTCCCATACCTTCCACAACTCTTCCCACCATGTGATTCACTTTCTCCAGGCACTTTTTTCTTACGAAACATCCCTTTTCCGTAAGCATGACACAAATATTCCTTCTGTTGTCAGGATCAATCTCCCTGGATATCAGTCCCCGCTTTTCCAGGGAATTTAAAGTCCGTGATGCGGAGGATAAGACAATATCCATTTTTTTTGCCAGTACCGATACATAAATGCCCTTTTCTTCCTGATCTCCGTTTGTCGCTTCATATATCTGCTGAATCGCAAACAGTTCAAGGCGGGTCAGTCCCTGGGACAGCAGAATTTTATCCACTTTTCTCCCTTTCCCCATCATGACTGCAAGGTGGGTTTTTACCTTTTTTATGTATTTTTCTTTTTCATCCATCAAATTTTTTAATCCCCTTTTAATTACTTAACACCATTAACATTTACCAACGTTCATCATTCTACTCTTCTCCAGTTCCTGTGTCAATATGTATTTTTTTTCCTTTCAAATTTTTAACACCGAAACGAAAAAAGGTCCAGACCCTCAGAGGGCTGAACCTTTTTCATACATTCTGTTAATTTTTTACAGATGGCAGATTACTTAAATTATTATTCTCTGTTCCGTCAGGAAGTGATTTTAAATACTCGTTGCCGTTTCTGGAAGCCACACCGACACCCTTTATCTCACCCTGTCTGGCAAGCATGACACCTTCTTCTTTATTCAGTGTTCTGCCGTCAGATAACTGGTATCCGGTTACCCGGCCGCTTTCCTTTACCAGAGCAACAATCTCCTTTGCATCTGCCTTTGGTGATGGGATATCATCAAGAGCCATCATGGCGAGATCGGCTCCAGCACCTTTCGTCTTATTTTCTGACATTGTTATTCGCCTCCTTTTAAACATAACCGATTCGTTTTTAGTGTTTCAATATTCTCCCGGATTATTCAGTATTGTACTCCTCTATCCAGATCATGGAAAATGTGATACAATCTAAGTCAAAAAAAGGAGGAAACTGCTTTGACTTACATAGAACGAACGATCCGTTATTTTTTCCTCATGCTTTTATATAATCTGGTGCTGCTGTCTCCCA
>SVDS01000177.1 GCA_015057715.1 Paenibacillaceae bacterium | reverse complement strand
TTTTCACCCTCTTTATTTATACTGATACTCTGTCCAGAATCTGGATCTGGTAAGCCTTGGACGCAGATCGCATTGTAAACATCTCTCTGCCTCGCATATGGCTTCTTTTTCCTCAAACCCTTCTGTCATAAGATGAAAGTTATCTTTCCTCTGGTCAAGGGAAATACAGCGATATGTCCTGCGGCCTACGTCTGCGAATCCCTCTGCTTTACCGATAAATCCGTTTACTTCCTCATCTTCTGCCAGACATTCTTCTAAATTGCCATCCCCACCTAAATAACGGTCAATTTCCGAGGCAGCCTTTCTGGCTCCCGCAATTGCCTGAATGACAGAAGCTGTTCCTGTTACCGCATCACCAGCTGCAAAAACGCCCTTTATTCCCGTATTTCCACTGCCATCTGTTTCCACCAGTCCTCTCGGATTTAAAGTCAGCTCCTCAAAGCTTTCCAGATCCGGCTTCTGTCCGGTGGATAAGATAACCATTTCTCCTGAAATCACATGATCGGAATCTTCTTTTACCGTTAATATCAGCTTTCTGTTTTCATCAAATGTGAAGCTTTCAACTTTGCGGCAGAGAACACCGGCTGCTTTTCCGCCATTCTCAATAATTCTTACAAAGGTTCTTCCGTTGTAAATCCGGATTCCTTCTTCTCTGGCCTCAGTAATCTCTTCTTCACCGGCAGTCATGCTTCCTTCTTCTTCCAGACATACCACAGATACTTCCCTGCAGCCCAGCCGCTTTGCAGTCCTTGCACAGTCGAAGGCAACATTTCCCCCGCCCAATACCACAACAGAATCTTTCAGTTCCATCGGAATGCTTAATAAGTTCTGTCTGAGAAAATCAATATTTACATGGACATTTAAAAGATCGGCACCAGGCAGGGGTATCCGCACTCCCTTGTCGGTTCCGGCCGCAATAAGAATCGCCTCATAGCCAAGGTTCTTCAGTTCTTCTAAGGAACTGATTTTCCGATTGGTAAAGATTTTTACTCCTGCCTCCCTGATCACAGCAATTTCCTCTTCCACAATCTGTGCAGGCAGACGGTAATCCGGAATTCCGGCTGAAAGCATTCCTCCTGCAACCGGAAGCTTTTCAAAAACATCAACTGCATGTCCTGATTTAACCAGATAATATGCTGCCGTAAGTCCGGCCGGACCAGCTCCCACAACTGCAACCCTTTTTCCAGTTTGTGGTTTGAAAACAGACTTTTCTTTCCATTGGTAAGTATCATGTCCGGCTGCAAACCGTTTTAATTCTCTGATTGAAACAGCTCCATTAATCTCTTTTCTTCTGCAGGCAGATTCGCAAAATCTCATACATACAAGTCCAAGGGACTTGGGAAAAGGAGCTTTTTCCCGAACGACAGCCGCCGCTTCCTCATATTTCCCTTCTTTAATGAAACGGACATACTTGGGAACATTGATACCGGCAGGACATTCCTGCTTACAGGGTATGAGGACATCCTCTCTGTTTCCCTCTTTAAAAGTGCCTTTCTTGTCCTGAAGAGCTCCAGTCGGGCATACTTCCACACAGGCACCACAGAACCGGCAATCTGCTTTTGCCAAAGCAAGACCTTCGTTTACACCAACTGCTGTTCTGCCTTCCTCATTCTTATGAAATCCAAGAATTCCAACCCCTCTCACATCCCGGCAGACCCGTACACATCGCCCGCAGGCAACGCATCGGTTGGGATCCCTGATAATCAAAGGATTACCGGTTTCCACATTTACTGCATTTAATGTCCTTCTTAACCGGGAAGTACTGACTCCCAGATACTGGATCAGAGACTGAAGTTCACATTTTAAATATTTGGGACAGGTCGTGCAGTCATCTACATGATTGGCAAGCATCAGTTCCATGGAAAGCCTTCTCATCTGATCAAGGTTCTCTGATTTTGTCTTCACCGACATGCCTTCCTCTGCCAGTGTAGTACAGGCGGTCTGAGATTCTTTTCTCCCGTTTATTTCAACCACACACAGTCTGCAGCCTCCCTCTTCATGCAGATCCGGATGATGACACAGGTGAGGGATGTAAATATCCGCATCCTCCGCTGCCTCCATGATTGTCTTTCCTTTTTGCGTATAAACTTCCATGCCGTCAATCTCAATTTTAACCTGATTCATTTCAACCTCCAATTATCTTGACTCCTTTGTTGAGATTCATTTATACTAGTACTATAAACTTTGCCACAGAGGCAAAGTCAATAGCGGAGTGTGAAAAAAATGACAAACTTATATACGATTGGGGAAGTTTCACGGTTTCTTAAAATTTCAACGAAAGCTTTACGTAATTATGATGATATGGGGCTATTAAAACCCTGTTATATTTCACCGGAAACCAAATACCGCTACTACAGCTATGAGCAGTTTTTCATTATTGATGTAGTCCGTTACTTAAACAAAATCCTTGGAATTCCTCTTGAGAATGTGAAAAAGATGTTGGAGGAGAACAAAGAACCAGACCATTTATTAACACAGCTTAAGTGTCATAAACAGCAGCTGGAAAGCAGAATTGCTGCTCTGGATAGTTCCATACAGCTGACAGAACATCTGATTGAAAAGATAGAAGACCAAAAAAAATATCCCGGTAAAATCGGGATATACGAGAAATATCAGATGAGCCGGAATTTGTATTACCACAAACTGGACAGCTCTATTTATGATATTGATAAATATGTTACAAGAAACAGTGCTGATGAGGATCTGCCGGAGACAAACACCATGTGCCTTTTGTTTTCCCGATCGGATCTTCAGGCAGGAGAAACTTTGAAAGTCCGGGGTTTTGGTGTTTTATCTGACAAAAAGCTGCCTGGAATGGAGTTAAAAACCATTCGGGAAGGCCGCTATATCACCCGGAGTTTTCTTTACTCTGAGGAAAATACCAGCACAGCGTTTAACGAACTGGCCAAATATGCACAAGTAAAAGGAATTATCTTAGACGAAGCCGCATATTTGATCTCTCCCATGGTAAAATTCCCTGCATGTTCCAAATACGAATATCTGATGGAGCTCCAGATCATGATTCATTTATAAAGATTAAAAACTGTCGTTTATAATCCATGATGGATTTTCCAGTCATGAATTATATGCTCCACCTGGCGGATCAGTTCCTCAACCGAATGAGTTCTGCTTCTGGCGCACCCTTTGGCATCCTGTCCGCAGATTAAACATTTGCGGGCGGAGGCAGAAAGGATCTCTCTGCTCATACTGACGCCATTTTTATCATAAACGTCAATATCCCACAGCCTGCCCAGCGGATGGGTCTCCTCCAGCCTGACAGTCAGACATTTCACTGCGACAGGATCAAAACTGTCTAAAGCATAGAATTTCATATATCCTGCATTCTCTGATACTCCTGCCATCTCTTTGATTCCGATTCCTGAATCAGAAACTGCCTCTTCCAGCGTTTTGATTCCCTCGTCAAAAGCAAGCAAAAAATCGGGGGAAGTCTTGACTGGACCTGGTATGTTCATTGCCAGTGCCATCGTCACCATCCCCTTATATTTTTCCCTCAGTTCCTCCTGGATTCTGACTTTCTTTTCCCGAAACCGAAGCATCTCCTCAAGCTCTACATATCTCTCCATGTTCTACCTCTTATCTGGCTTTAATCTGTACAGAAATTCTGTTCCTGAAAAACATCTTATAGTTTTCTGATCTTAATTGTCAATGGAATCACCATGAGAATCCAGACGATTGGTTCTGCTACAATGATCCCCATATAGTTAAGAACCGGTGCCAGAAATGCTGCAATTGCAACCTTTCCTGCCAGTTCAATAAAGCTTGATACAACCGGCGTTTTATGATCCCCACATCCCTGAAGTGCATTCCGGAAAATGGAAATAGCTGCAGGTACAAAATAAAACAGGGAATTAATCTTTAAGTAAAGGGCAGCCGTTCCTGCTATATCACGGTTTAAAGAACCGGTCACCAGATACACCAGATAAGGCGCAGCCGTATAACTTAAAAGAATCATTGCCAAAGACCAGACAGACGTAATGATTAGTGCCTGAGAAATGCCCTTATAAATTCGGGAAATCTTACCTGCCCCCATATTCTGGCCGCAAAAATTCGCCATGGTTACTCCCATAACTGAAAACGGGAGCATGAAGAACTCTGTAATTTTACGAGCCGCCGTGTGTGCAACAATAATATCTGTCCCCAGAAGATTGATTGCACTCTGCAGGGAAAGGGTTCCAAAAAATACCAGTGACATCATGAGAGCCATGGAAATTCCCGACGAATAGAGCTGCCTGATCTCTCCTCTGGTAATTTTAAAATCCCGGATATGAAAGCGAAAAACCGGATACCGTTTTATCATATAGCAAAGGCTTAACACTGCCGACAGTGTTTGGGATAATACGGTTGCAATGGCCGCCCCCTCCACCCCGCTATGGAGAACGAGGATAAAGAAAAGATCCAGAAATACATTAAGGATACTGGATAAAACCAGAAATGCCAAAGGGGCTGCCGTATCCCCCACCGCTCTTAAAATAGAGGCACAGGCGTTATATAACATGGTCATGACCATTCCAGACAGTATGATTCGGATATATCCCTTTGAAGCTGGCATCAAAGACTCCGGTACATGAAGTGCCCTTAAAAAAAGAGACAGACCTCCCACACACAGTAATGTAATTACAATGGAGGTGAGAGTCCCTAAAAGCAGACATCCGGCCGAATACCTTCTGACCTTCTCTTCGTCTCCGGCTCCATAGCTTCTTGCTGTAAGCAGGGCAAACCCGCCAGTCAGTCCTGACAAAAAACCAATAAACAGAGTGCTGATGGAAGTTGTGGCTCCCACCGCTGCCAGTGCACTCTCTCCCAGGGTGCTTCCAACTACCCGGGTATCTGCAAGGCTGTAAAATAACTGAAATAGATTGCCAGCTGCAACGGGAAGTGCAAACTGAAGCATGATTTTTCCAGGGCTGCCTTTCGTTAAGTCTTTCATACTTTCTCCTTAGTCATCTTCATATTCTTCCCATCGGTCAGATACCGTCAGACAGTAAAATCCTCAAATCCGGAAATCATGGGATACGGTGCAATGCTTTTCACCGGACTGGTTATCGTCCCCTTAACATAAGGACTGAATGCCAGACGGCGAAATGGTTCTTTTGTTTTATTTTTAATCAGTCTGTCATTTCTTCCTAACTCACCAATGTAATTTCCATTCTTGTTATACAGCTCTTTTCCATAAAATTTACCAAGAACTGTTCCATCACAAGCAACTAAATAATCCCGTTGCTTCACCCCGATATAGCTTCCTCCCCAGTTCCAATATTTTTCCATATTTTTAACACCTTTCCATTTTTCATTCGTTAACATCATACAACATTTTTGAAAAAAAAGGAACACTTTAGAAGTGACACTTGGTCAAACTTAACCAAATTTCAAGGAACACTGGATTTTTCCGGTGTTCTGTTATATAATCAACAGCAAAAAATAAAACAGCAATGATACAGGAGGATATTATGGGATTTCAATATGTCAGCAATCTGCCCAGCCCGGAAGAAATCAAAGATCGTTTTCCTCTTCCAGCCGCTTTAAAAGCCCTTAAGATAGAAAGAGACCATGCCATCAGTGACGTACTTACAGGAAACAGCGACAAATTTCTGGTTATTATTGGTCCCTGTTCTGCTGATAACGAAGACTCCGTCTGTGATTATGTAAATCGGCTGGTAAAGGTTCAGGAGAAAACGAAAGACCGTTTAATTCTGGTTCCCAGAATTTACACCAACAAGCCAAGAACCACAGGCGAAGGCTATAAAGGAATGCTTCACCAGCCTGACCCGGAGAAAAAGCCGGACATGCACGAAGGACTCATCGCCATCCGCCGGATGCACATGAAAGTTTTTGAGGAGACCGGTTTATCCACAGCAGACGAAATGCTGTATCCGGAGAACTTAACCTACCTAGATGATATCATGTCCTACATTGCCATCGGAGCCCGTTCCGTTGAAAACCAGCAGCACCGGTTAACTTCCAGCGGCTGTGAGGTGGCAGTTGGTATGAAAAATCCCACCAGCGGTGATATGTCGGTTATGCTGAACTCTGTAGTCGCTGCCCAGCAGGCTCATGATTTTACTTACCGTGGCTGGGAAGTGAAAAGTTCCGGCAATCCACTTGCCCACACCATCCTGCGGGGTGCGGTTAATAAACATGGCCAATGCATCCCCAACTATCATTTTGAAGATTTATTTCTTCTTCATGAGATGTACAGCAGACGCAATCTGCAAAATCCAGCCTGCATCGTAGATGCAAACCATTCAAATTCCAATAAAAAATACAGGGAGCAGATTCGTATCTCCAAAGAAGTCCTTCACAGCAGAAAGCACTCATCTGAAATTTACGGCCTCGTAAAGGGACTGATGATTGAAAGCTATATTGAGCCTGGCTGCCAGAAGGTTGGTGACGGATGCTATGGAAAATCCATTACCGATCCATGTCTTGGGTGGGAGGAATCCGAGCGTCTGATTTATGAGATTGCAGAGAACTGTTAAATAAAAAAGGTTATGCTTTGACATCAAAGCATAATCTTTTTTATATTGCCCTTGTAATTTCATTTATAAGTAGGTAAAATGAAACTACCAGAGTTACCCCTATACGTAACGTTTCATAAGCCCACACCGGTGTGTCCGGTGCTAAAGAGAAGGAGGTACGGATATGCGGACGATGAATGTCGATATCCAGCTGCGTACCATTCCCATACCGCTGGCACTCCTGATCAATACGGCTAATGCATTTATGTGCGATATCTATATTGATTACGGTTTGACCAGAGTTAACGTGAAAGACTACGATGAAATGAAGATGGGACTGGTTACACAGAATCGGAATTTATTATTTAACTTCGACGGCGAAGATGAACTAGCTGCTGAAGGACGGATCGGAATGCTGTTTAGACCGTAGCCGTCGGAAAGGAACCCATATGACCTACAATACAAAAGAGAGTTGACCGCGGCGATTGGCCGGCGGACAGCTCTCTTTTTCATGGTTCCTTTAACCGAGGAATGCGGTTACACCAAAATACAATAGTACAATTGCCCCAAGGACAATTCTGTAATATCCAAAAAATTTAAAATCATGCTGTCTGATATATCCCATAAGAAACTTAATCGCATACACAGAAACAGCAAATGCCACTACCATTCCCAAAATTAAATAGAATACCTGGGCTCCTGAAAAATTAAATCCGAATTTCACAATCTTTAAGAGGCTTGCACCAAACATAACCGGGATCCCAAGAAAGAATGAAAATTCCGCTGATGCCGCCCTGGAACAGCCTAAAATCATGGCACCCAGTATGGTGGATCCGGAACGGGAAGTACCGGGAATTAAGGAAAGCAGCTGGAACAGACCAATATAAAGAGCTGTCTGGTAAGATATCTCTCCCACCTTCTGCACTTCAAAGTTCCGGTACTTGTTCCGGTTCTCAATAACAAGAAAGAGAACACCGTATATAATCAAAGTCGCTGCTACTACATAGCCATTCATTAGATATTTATCCAGGATGTCATCCACTAATATTCCAATCACAGCCGCAGGCAGACATGCCAGTATAATCTTGCTCCATAAAATGAATGTTGCCTTCTTCTGTGCCGCCTTTTTCCTTGGAGAAAATGGATTTAACCTGTCAAAATACAACACTACTACTGCAAGAATCGCCCCCAGCTGAATTACAACCAGAAACATATTCTTATAACTGTCCGGCTGGTTTAAATGAATGATCTCATCTACTAAAATCATATGACCGGTGCTGCTGATTGGCAGCCATTCTGTAAATCCTTCCACGATTCCCAGAACAATAACTTTTAATATCTCAATTATATTCATCTTAATTCCTCTGTTTTAAATATTTTCTATCTGCCAGTCAATCGGTGTCATTCCATTTGCCTCCAGATAAGCGTTGGTTTTGCTGAAATGTCTGCATCCAAAGAATCCTCTGTAAGCGGAAAGAGGACTGGGATGTGGCGCTTCCAGTATTAAGTGTTTGGGATTTGTAAGCATTGCCTTCTTATTCTGTGCGGGACGCCCCCATAAAAGAAAGACCATAGGGCGATCCTGTTCATTTAAAATCTTAATAGCCGCATCTGTAAAAGTCTCCCAGCCAATTCCCTGATGAGAGTTAGCTGCATGTGCTCTTACAGTCAGTACGGTATTCAGTAACATAATTCCCTGATCTGCCCATTTTTTTAAGTATCCGTTGTTAGGAACCTCACAGCCAAGATCTTCTCTCAGCTCCTGATAGATATTCACCAGTGACGGCGGAATATCCACATCAGGCTTCACAGAAAAACACAGGCCATGAGCCTGACCCACGTTGTGATAAGGATCCTGCCCCAGTATTACCGCCTTAACCTTGGAAAGGGGGGTAAACTGAAACGCATTGAATATGTCATTGGGGTCCGGAAAGACCTGGGTTGTTTCGTACTCTTTCCTCACCTTCTGATAAAGTTCCCTGTAATATGGCTTTCTAAACTCTCCGTTTAAGGGTTCCAGCCAGTCGTTATCAATTGCTCCCATTTTTTCTCCTTTGCATCTTTAAATCCGAACCGGTACTCCTTTCTCTGATAAGTACCGTTTTAACTCCATAATTTCCAG
>SVDS01000176.1 GCA_015057715.1 Paenibacillaceae bacterium | reverse complement strand
ATATTGTTCAGTTCCACCATATTTGCCATAATATCTGCTCCTTCCTCCTATTCATGTCCCCGCTCAGGCAGACGCGCCTGCCCGGAACTTTTTAAGCCGGTCTTCACAGATGCGGAATATTTTATTTAGTACAAAGCTGATTGCTTCGTAAATCAGTGTTGTCATAATATAGGCTTCAATGAAATTAAGTGCCGGCATAGCCAGTAAGTTTGCGGTTGCTGTTATCTCATAAACCCCTACATAATAAGCCAGAGACGTTCCCTTTACCAGTCCCACAAAGATGCCGCCTAAATTTGGAATGGCAATGGCAAGCGCCTGGGGAAAGATAATCCGCATCAGCGCCTGGGTTCGGGTCATTCCCACACTGAATGCTGCTTCCATCTGCCCCTCATCAACGGCTGATAACGCGGAGCGGAATATTTCTGAGGAATAGGCCGCCTGGTCAAGAGCCAGAGCGATGATTGCATATACGATGGGCGGAACTGCACTGATATCAATGGTGATTCCAATGCTCAGACCATAGCTGTATAAAAGAATGGGCAGGGCATAGTAAGAAATGTATAGTAAAATCACCATGGGCACGCCTCTCATAAAGGAAACGAACACAGCTGAAAACTGAGACAAAACAGGAACCCTGTGTTTTCTGATCAATGCAATGGAAAGACCCAGCAGCCAGCCTGCAGCAGCCGATACAAGAGACATGAAGAGCGTGATGGGAACTGCAAGCATGATCTTTGGCAGCGCTTCTATGATAAATTTAAAATCCATCCTGTTTTCCTCTTTTCTTTAACTTGTTGCCTTTTTCCGGCCCTTTGTATAGATTTTTTCTGTAAATTTGCTGCAATACTCCAGGATAATACAGGCTGCCCAGAAAATAATACCTGTCGCTATGTAAACTTCCAGGCGGTTTGCACCATAACTGGCAGAACTGATGGCCCTTGCTTTTCCCATTAAATCAATGACACCGATTGCAAATGCCAGTGAGGTGTCCTTAAACAGCATGATAATGTTATTTCCCAGCGCAGGGATGGCAATGCCAAAGGCCTGTGGGAGAATGATCCGGCGAAATGCTGTAAATTCCTTCATTCCCACACTATAGGCTGCCTCCCTCTGCCCCTTATCCACTGCCAGATAAGAGGCTCTCATCATCTCCGCCATATTGGCGGAGCTGCTGAGGGAAAGACATGCCACAATAAATACGGTCTTGCTGACTCCTGTTAAATCAACTCCAACACTCTGAGCCAGCTGGGGGAGACCCAGATAAATCAAAAATATTAAAACGAGAGTAGGAATTCCTCTCATAAATGCGATATAACCGTTTGCAATGGCTTTTGGCCACTTTCTTTTCCCGATTCCGGCTGCCGTGACGAGAGCCCCAAGTGCCAGGCTGATTAAAAGCGATATCAGGAGAATCTCCATGGTAACAGGAAAAGCCCTTAATACATTGGGAATATAGCCCGGAATTGTCTCCGGTTTGAATGTGTTCTCCAAATTCTTTTCCCTCCATTTCTACAATCCGTTTATTTTACTGTTGTGCTGACCATATCTGCATATTTTGAAAATACATCCTGACCAAGATACTCAGATGAAATCTTTGATAAGGTTCCGTCCTTTACCATATCCTTTAATGCCCCGTCAATGGCAGTATTTAAATCGTCTTTCCCTTTTGCACACATGATGTAGGTATCTTCTACCATAACAACATCGGTGAGGGACAGATTATCAAGCTTTAATTCCTTTTGCACGCTGTCATAGGTGGATTGATAGGTAAGACTTGCATCTACCTGACCATTGGCAACCTGCTTAAAGCCGTCTGCTGTTGACAAGTCACTGACTGCGTTGATTTTCAGTTCCTTTCCCGGGTGGCTTTCATTATAAGCCATGAGCATAGAATATTCATAACTGGTGGGTGACTGGTTAATGGATTTTCCTGCCATATCAGCAAGTGTCTTGATTCCGCTATCCTTTTTCACACATAAGGACATGGGGGAGAGACAGTAATACTGCTCCGGAAATAAGTATTTCTCTTTTCTTGCATCGCTTTTTACAAGCTGGTGAGACAGTACATCCAGTGCGCCTGAGTCAATGGAAACAATGAGGGTATTAAAATCCATAGCCTGAATATCAAATTCATATTTGTCAAGACGCTTATCAATTTCTTTTAATACTGCCACGTCATACCCAACCGGCTCCCCCTTATCGTCCAGTGAGCAATACGGCGGCATTGCATTACCAGTACCTACCTTTACTTTTGTGACGCCTGAACTCTGGGTTTTTCCGCATGCGGTCATAGACACTGCCAATGTAAGAACCATAACCGAGCAAACTGCATTTTTCATAATCTTTTTCATTTTTTTCTCCTCCTGCATCTGTCATCGTCGATTGAACAACAAAAAAGGCGCTTGCTTTTATGCAAACGCCTTTGTCTACCTTTCGTTCCCCTTCCTGACGGCTGTGGAACTGTTAGGCAAAGTATATTCCATCGTTTTGCCTTTGTCAATATTTTTTTATCAGGATAATAATGTTTTATTATTTTCACAAAAGCCAGTTGTCCATTTCAGACTTTCAGTACATTTTTCACAAATATTCAAGATTGACAGATAATTCAAGGACAAGGATTTACATATCAGGCTTTTTTGTTATATAATAATCTAAAATTTATCAAACCATAAGGGGGCCATACTCGATGAGTGATATCATGAAGCACTATGAAGTGCTGACTAATTTTCTGGGAAATGTACTAAGTGACAATTATGAAATTGCACTTCTGGATTTAAGAGAAGGGAAGCGATGCATCACCGCCATAGCCAACGGGCAAAACAGCGGCAGAACCGTTGGGGCTCCTTTAACGGACCTGGCTCTTAAAATCATAAAAGAAGGAATCTGGAAAAAAGAACCCTATCTGCTTAATTACAGCGGACTGACCAAAGACAAGAGACCTTTAATCTCCTCCACCTTTTTTATTAAAGAGGGACAGGAGCTTTTAGGCATGCTCTGCCTGAATGTTGACACGCAGATTTATCAGCAGCTGTGCCAGTCCATCTTAAAGCTTGGGGGATTGTCCATTGATTCTCCCTCCAGCAAGTTCATTGACCTGCCTGTGGAACACACCGAAACCTTCACCAACGACATCGGTGATATCATTGCAAGTGCCATGCCGGATTACATCATGGAAAACCGGATACCTGCAGACCGCCTCACTCAGGATGAGAAGATCTCCATCGTAAAGCAGTTAAACGAAAAAGGAGTCTTTATGATCAAAGGTGCGGTCAGTGAAGCCGCGCTGAAGCTTAATTGCTCCGACGCCACCATTTACCGGTATTTAAGCAAAATCAGCAAGCAGGAGCAAAAAAAACTGATTGACATTTAAAAAAAATGGTGCTAAACTCCCTGATAATATTTTATTACAATAATAATTTTTTATCGTTAGACAACAGGGAGGAAATACTATGGTATCAATGGAGCTGGTCAAACTTTTACTGGTCTTTCTAGTCATTTTAGTGCTGCTCTGGCTGAAAAGGCCCTTGTGGCAGGCAATCACGTGCAGCATCCTGCTTTCATTTTTTATTTTTGGAATTCCGGTTTCAAGTGTCTGTTCTATTCTAACGCGGGCCATATTTTCCAAGAGCACTGCAACCATTTTATTAAGTTTTTACACCATTACGTTTTTACAGCGAATGCTGGAAAAGCGGAATCTTTTAATGACGGCAGAATCCTCATTAAACCATCTGTTTCGCAACCGGCGGATCACCACCATACTGGCTCCCATATTCATCGGTCTTCTTCCTTCTGCAGGAGCAGTCTATATCTGCGGTTCGATTGTGGATTCTTCCTGCGGGGATTATTTAAGCAAAGAGGATAAAACCTTTGTCACCAGCTATTACCGTCATATTCCGGAAAGTTTTCTTCCTACTTACTCGTCAATTTTAATCGCACTGGGACTGGCAGGCGTTGAAACAGGAGACTTTCTTTTATCCATGCTTCCGGCTGTTGGAATCCTGATTTTTCTGGGTTATATTTTTTATCTGAGAAAAATTCCAAGAGAAATTGTAAATGACCAGGGGATGTCAAAAAAAGCAGCATTTGGACAGCTTATAAATAGTCTGTGGACCATTGCTGCTGCCATCCTTCTCATTATTGCATTTCATCTTGAGGTATACATAGCAACACCGCTTGTAATTGTATCTGCGTTTTTCTTTTACCGCTTTTCTTTACGGGAAATCAAGCCGTTTTTTCTTTCTGCGCTGGAGCCTAAAATCATTGTAAATACGATTCTTATCATGATTTTTAAAGAAGTCCTCACCTATACAGACGTGATTTCAAAACTTCCCGGTCTCTTTAGTTCCCTTCCCATACCGACTTATCTTGCTTTTGCACTGATCTTCTTTTTTGGTTCCATTGTTGGTGGATCAACAGCAATTATTGTGCTTTGCCTTCCTTTGGCTTTCGCAGCCATACCTGATGGAGGTGCTGCACTGATGATGCTTTTAATGTCCTCTTCCTACTGTGCCATGCAGGTATCTCCCACCCATGTATGCCTTGCGCTGGTAACGGAATATTTCCACACGGGAATGGGAGATTTGTTAAAACGGACACTTCCAGTAATCCTGATTTTCTTTCTGCTGATCCTCCTTTATTACCAGGTGCTGACTGCTCTTTTGCTGATTTGACTCACTGCCCATTTTATGCTAGGATATGCTTATCAATTTAGAATCAGAAAGGATTTACCTATATGAATCTCATGAACCTTATGCAGCTGAAAGAGGCATGGAGTATCTTTAAAGACAACCATCCTAAATTCCCCTTATTCTTAAAAGCAGCTTCGGAAAGCGCTTTAAAGGAAGGATCCATGATAGAAATCCATGTCACATCTCCGGAAGGGAAAACGCTGACTACCAACATGAAACTGAAAGCCTCAGATCTGGAGCTGATAGAACAGTTGAAATCATCTTTAAAATAGCAGGTTGTTGTTACTGGAAAGTTATGGTAGAATACTTTCAGGCCATGAAGCGTCTACCGTTTCAATGGCAAAACAGGAGGAGTAAAAGGCATGAAAAGACTAATCAAAGTATTTGTTGCTGCCTCACTTCTGTCAATCTCTGTTGCATCTACCGCAATGGCAGGAACCTGGAAACAGGGTTCTGATGGCTGGCGGTGGAAGGAAGACGATCATACCTATACAGCATCTGCCTGGAAGTGGATCGATTCTGATAAAGACGGAATGGCGGAGTGCTACTATTTTAATGAAGACGGAATCCTGGTAACCAATACCATGACTCCTGATGGCCGTACTGTGAATGAAGACGGCGCATGGACTGAGGATGGCATCGTACGCTTAAGAGCGGCCAACCCTTCCGTAGCCGTTCAGATGAAGAAAAAGGGAGCTGTTCTTTACAAGGATGCAGATAAGAAAAGTTCTTCTTTACCAGGGCAGGATATCAACGCTGATATTGCCATGAATTTATATTACGACTGGCTGCAGATTCCGGTTATTATGAATATGCAGATGAAATACCACGATATCAACACTCCCAGTATGGAGTTTTTATCCAACAGCACGGTAAAGACTCTGGGCATGGAAAAGGTTGAGAATTCCTTTTATACTGACGGCTGTTATTACTCCGATTCCAAAGACAGCGGAAAGTTTAAGATGAAAATCGGATATGAGGATATGACAAAGCATCTCACTCTTGGAGGTCTTACGGGACAGTTTTGGGGATTTTTAGACAACGTGCAGATCGCACAGGATCAGGACGGTAACAGTGTCATGTTTTATACCACTGAGGCAGAAGGTCTGGAACAGTATTTAACCAAATTCTACGATAAAGTATGGCCCACACTTTCCGATTCGGATTATAAAATTACTGGCGTGACCGGAAAAGCAATTATCAATCCGGAAGGATACTTTTCCAAAGAACAGATCCTGATCTCCATGATTATTAACGAGGATGGAGATACCATGGGACTGGATATGAGTGTAAATCTGGATTATAAAAATCCAGGGCAGGCTGTTGCAATCGCATTTCCTTCAAAGGACGGGTTTGAGGAAGTGGTATATTAGAAAAACGGAGGAAGCAGTTCACTTGAATGAACTGCTTCCTCCGTTTTAATTTTTCAACTGTAATCTTCGGCAGCTGACTGTCATTATTACACCCTTTTCACCGAAAAAAACCTCATAAGAACGATTACCAGAATCAGCGGAAAGATAATCGCAGAAAAAATTCCGATTTTTAAATTGCTGCCAAATAATCCCGATACAATTCCAACGAGGGTTGGTCCGCCCGAGCATCCTAGATCACCACCCAGAGCCAGGAAGGCGAACATGGCAGTGCCTCCGCCTCGAATGGAAGCAGCAGCCAGACTAAACGTCCCAGGCCACATAATTCCCACTGAAAAGCCGCAAAGTCCGCATCCAATTAGCCCCAAAACCGGATTAGGAGCACAGGTAATCAAAAGATAAGATGCCATACAAAGAACACCGCTGGCAGCCATGACTTTTTTCAGTTCCCATCTTTCCCCATACTGTCCATAGACAGCTCTTGATATCCCCATCATAAGTGCAAACAGCATGGGACCCGCCAGATCTCCAATGGTCTTCGTTACACCCAGCCCCTCTTCCGCAAAGGCAGATGCCCACTGGCTGACTGCCTGTTCACTTGCTCCCGAGCAGACCATAAGAAGCAAGAAGACCCAGAACAGCTTGTTTCCAATCAATGCGGCAAAGGACATTCCTTCCTCCCCTTTTGAAAGAGAAGCAATGGGCACACGGAAAAATAAAACCATGCATACAGCCGGCACAATTGCCCAGAAAACCGCCAGTATCTTCCAGTTGCCGATTCCGAATAACCGGAAAAATAAGGTTGAAATCAGAACAACTCCCACATGCCCCCAGCAATAGAAGGAATGGAGCATACTCATTGCTTTTTCTTTATTATCTGTGGGACACGCTTCCACAATGGGACTGACAAGAACCTCCAAAAGCCCGCCACCAATGGCATAAATAATAACTGCCAGCAAAAGCCCCACCCAGGAAACAGAAACAATTCCCGGCAAAACGGTAAGAAGAATCAGTCCTGCCGCCGCCATAAGGTGTGCGGTAATCATGGAAATCCGGTATCCCACCCGATCTATCACCGCAGCCGATAAAAGATCCACCAGCAGCTGAACACCAAAATTTACTGTAACAAGAAGCGTAATTCTGGATAGTGATATACCATACTCCCATTGAAAATGCAGAAACAAAAGCGGAACAAAATTATTGACAATCGCCTGGACAATATAACTTAGAAAGCAGGCATAAACAGTACTTTTATAATTTTCCTTCACGTATTCGGCCCTCCCCTGTAATATGATTGTATTATACTGCAGTTGGTAATTCAAATCTTGCAATTTACCGCCAGCTTATGGTACAATTTAGCCGATCACAAAAAGGAGAACGCTCTATGCAAAGCACAAAAATACTGACCGACGAATCCATGATGGAGCTGGTCTCCCATGGTTTTGCAGACTTTCCGTTTCAATACTACTACGAAGATGTAGGAAAGTTTGACAACCGCTGCATTGACTGGCACTGGCACAGGGAATTTGAACTGGTATCTGTGACCGAAGGAATAGTACATTGTTCCATCGGAAACATTCATTACATACTGGAACCCGGCGACGGTGTCTTTATTAATTCCGGTGTTATGCACCGCTTTTTATCAACCGGAACAGCCATTATACCAAACGTACTGTTTGCTCCGGAATTTATGGCACCGGAAGGAAGCTCTATTTACGAAAAATTCATTGCTCCCTTTTTATTTTCCGGTATATCCCACTTTGTATTAAGGGGGAGAAATCCATGGCAGAGCCATTTACTTTCCATTCTGTCTGACTTATACAAGCTATGCGAAGATCAGACAGCGACCTGGGAGCTTAATGCACATGCGCTGGTCTGCCAGATCTGGTCCATCCTGTTTTTACACAGGGATGAATTTGCCACCATGGAAAACGCAGGCGTCAACCGCCTTTCCCAGGCCCGTTTCAAACGGATGACCCGTTTTATTGAGCAGAACTATGAAAAGAGACTGACTCTGGAAGACATCGCCCAATCGGTGGGAGTCAGCAAAAGAGAGGCACTCCGCTGTTTCCAGTGTTCCGTACCTCTCTCTCCAATTGAATATTTAAATAAATACCGGTTAAATCAAGCCAAAACCCTGCTTCTTCACACAGACCGTTCCATCACTGATATCGCAGAAAGCACCGGTTTTGAAAGCACCAGCTATTTCGACCGGTTATACAAACGGGAATATCACATGACTCCCGGCCGCCACAGATCCGCCTTTGTGCAGGCAAATGGTAAAAAAAATGATACTGGTCAGGCTTCTGCCAAAAAGCACGCCGAGAAAAAAGAGCAGGAAATACAACAGAACCAGGATAAAACAGATTTCACCTGCCAACCGGTATCTGACTAATCGGATTCCTTTTGCCCATTTATAAAAATAATAGGATATTAAGCCAATTCCCATGGATCCCACCAAAATCGGCATCCATGCCATGAAAAGAAGAATAAGATTCATTGTACTACGCTCCGGCACTTTCTCCTCTTATCTTCCCCTTTTTATGCCTTAATAATCCAGTTTCTGTCAGAATTGCTTTTTCTTCA
>SVDS01000175.1:7576-8683 GCA_015057715.1 Paenibacillaceae bacterium | reverse complement strand
TGGACCAGTTATTGAAGAAACTTCTTTCATCCTTGGAAGAACAGTAAGACCGGCAATGTCAGATTATGACTTAAGCCGGTCATATTTCTGATAAACCCTCATACAGTCATCAAGGAGTTCAAGGAGTGTATAAAGCTGGGACAGCTTTTTTCTCCCTTCGGTAAAGCCCTGTGTATCTTCCGCTTTCCTTAATGCTTTTCTGTTGTCTGAAGTCAGCCTGTTAATTGCAGTTCTTACCCCTTCTACGGCAGACCGGGATACCTCTTTAAAGACATTAAATATCTGGATCGCCGTTTTCTGCACTGCCTCCATATAGGCATTCATCTCTTTTTCGCTGGCTGCGAGATTCTTCTTTCTGATAACCAGCGCCTTGCCTTTTTCTGATAACTGTGTGGATCGCTTCGGATCAGCTGCTTCCCCCAATTTTTTCAACTCTTCTGCATCTTTTTGAAAGCTTTTGATTTCTTCTTCCAAATTCAATTTCTTTTCTTTTAGATTCCTGATCTCAGGGATCATTGTAAGCAGTGTCTGCTCTAAGTTAAATATGCTGCTTTGCAGAATCTCTGACTGAAGAACAAGCTGTGATTCCAGCTGCAGGACTTCTTTTTCCCCAAGAAGCTGAGTTATGGCATGGTGCATCCGTGGAATCTCCTCCACCGCTTTTGAACGGACAAACGTATCGGTGTCAGTCACCTCATCCTGATAGGAATAATCCCAGGTCAATTCATTTAGAATTTCATTCCATAAGTTAAGATTTGCCTGTACCCGTTTCGCCTTCTCCGTTACAACCACAAAGGTTTCTACTTCATCTTTCAGTTGGTCAATCTCAGACCTTACCAAGACAGCCAGTTCAGCAATATCCTTTAAATTAAGATTGTTCTTAGAGGCAAGAGCTTTCAATTCTTGCGCATATGGAGGCATTTCACCGGCAGGTATGTATTCTTCTACAATTTTATCTAGGGTAAAATGAAGCGGTTTTTTTAAGCTGCCTTTTTCAAGCAGTCTGACCAGAAATCCCATTTTGACATCCCTTCAGGAATTATGCACGCAGTGGCATCTTACCTTACTTTATGCATCCTGAGTCTTATTATTGCAAAGAACACTACC
>SVDS01000175.1:0-7476 GCA_015057715.1 Paenibacillaceae bacterium | reverse complement strand
AAGGCAGATAATCCGTGTTAATATTATTTTCCATCAGTGCCCTGTTTATTTCTTTTAATAATGTCTGGCTCTCTAAAACGCCTATCTGGCAGGTTGGCACTCCCACACAGCTCACACTCATGCCAATTCTGGTAACCTGATTGTACTCTTCCATTCTTCCAAGAAGCTTTTCTCCTTCTTCTCTGGACAGGTTGCGGATGTACATGCTTTCCGTCATACTAAGGCGAATGTCCTGCTGTTTATCCATCAAAAATGTAATGATTTCTTCAAGGGCTTTTACAGGCAGCTGTCCGCACTGGGGATGAATGACAGCTGTATAAAATCCCGCTTGTTTTTGGGCGATCAGATTACTGCTGGCTGTATGGATATCTGCAGAGTGCAGCTTATCTGCCGCCTCACATATTTCGGCTGCTTCCACATTTACAGTTAAGTCCATGGATTCCTTCGCCTGGGCGAGATGGTATTTGTAACACTCCATGAACGCTTCTTCCCCCATCCTTTTTGGGATGTATCTCAGTCTTGCTTTTCCCTTGTTCTCATAATCTCCTTCTGCCGCAAATATTCTTGTAACAGCTTCCACATGGTACAGAACCTGGTTTGGCGGAATCAGTTCATCATATGGTAAGGCCACTGCAGGATTATTGCCTAATCCGCCTGCCAGGTACATCTTAAAAGAAGGGATTCCTTCATCCATGACTGCCATAAAACCCAGATCATTGATGGTACAGTTGGCTGTATCTGTTTCATTGTTGGAAAATGCTATTTTCAGCTTACGGGGCAAATGATATTCCATAATCCGCTCCATGATGTACCGGTTCACCTGCAGAGCATAGGGAGTGGGATCAAAAACTTCCTCTTTATCCACACCAGACAGGGGAGACAAGGCTACATTACGGGGATAATTGCCGCCGCCTCCTCTTGTATACAAACCATGGTCAATGGCCGTTTCCATAATATCACAGATAGAATCAATATCCAGATCATGAAGCTGTATTGCCTGCCTGGTAGTAAGATGAATTTTATCTAAACCATATTGCACGGCAAATTTATGGATTAATTTCAAATGGGAAAATGATAAGATCCCGCAGGGTATCCTCAAACGAATCATAAAAGCTTTACCGCCCCTTTGCGCATAAACCCCCATGCCTCCGGATTTTCCCTTAAATTCAGCGGCCGTAATCTCATTATTCACGAACTTATGACCCGCTTCTCTGAATTCAGCTATTTCCTCTTTTAATTTTTTATTGTATTCCTTCAATGTTTTTCTCCTATTAACCTATATGATTTAATAGTTTTATATTACCATAAAACCGGAATAGAATAAAATATATTTTTCAATTTTTTTTCATTGTTTCAAATCCGGCTTTTATTCCATTATCCAACGACTTTTTTAACAGGGGCAATAAGATGCCATTAAATTTCTCTCTTTGGATGAATGTCGTAGTACTATTTTCAAAACTGTTGGTTTAAAAACCATCTCTCTGGTTGTAGTCGCGTGGAACCCCTTTAACGGTCCTTACCTAAATTACTGCTTAATCAGTATTCACCTGGTGTTAGCCATATGTACATAGTATCCTGTCTGATACCAGATTCATATATTGCTGCACTGCCATTTTTATACGTCACCTGACTACCGTTATGTACAAATCCATAACGTGTTTCATCTGCACCACCATCTAATAAATCTCCAGTAAGCTGCCATAATGACATTCCCATGTCTTCTCCACACATGAAAGTGAAAAATCTTAATACGGCTTTCATATATTTACTTTCATCCGAATCTGGATTATAGTCAAATTTCCAAGTAGATGTATCAATCCCCACTCTCTTATCTTTTAAAACAATTGTCCAGTCAGAGGGCTCTCCCTTTTCATAGTCTTCTAAAGCTATTATTTTGAAGCTTCTTCCATATTTTTTTTCCAATATGGTATTCAGAATTTGAATATTTTCTTCTAATTTTTTTGTTTTGTCATAATACAATTGTTCGCCATTACCTGCAACATTCTCAGTTTGGTCCATATTATTAATCACTAATACACTGTTATTATCCCCATCATCAGAACTTGATCCATTTAATTCTGTGTGTCTGCTGTTACATGCAAACGTATTAAATATAATCATTACTAAAATAACTGCTGCCAAGCCCTTTTTTAAATATTTCATCATTTCGTCTCCTTTTATTTTACCTGCAATGCAATTTGCATTTCCATTCTTTTATGATAAAATATTTTTATACTGCTGAAAATATAAAGTTATTAGGGTTTTTGTTCATTTAAAATGAATAATAGGAGATCATATGGAATTAAAACAGCTTCAAACAATTAAAAATATACTGAATGAGGGAAGTTACTTAAAAGCGGCTGAAAAGATGGGGTATGTACCCTCCACCGTCACACTCCATATTCAGCAATTGGAAGATGAGCTGGGGATTAAATTATTTGAGAAAAGAGGCCGGAGAATGGTACTATCAAAAGAAGGCGATTTCTTTTGGACCAATGCCAAACCTCTTCTTGAGCATGCAGATTTTTTTAAACAGACAATGAACAATTTTGTTACTGGTCAAATGGGGCATATCAGATTGGGGACAATCAGTACTATTGGAAGATCTCTGTTAATTCCAAAAGTAATTGCTTTCTGCAAGAAGTACCCGGACATAAAGCTGACCTTTGAACTTAACAGCTCGGAAATTATTACACAAAAAATAGTCAATAACCAATTGGATATTGCAATAGGATTTGCTCCTCCATCAAATCTTAACCTTTACTTTGAACCTATTTGCCTGGAACCAATGGATTTGCTGTTGCCTGTTGGACATCCGCTCGCCAATAAGAAAGAGATCACCCTTAAGGATTTAAGTAATGTAAATTTACTTCTTACCGAATCTTACTGTTCTTATCGGAATGAAGTTGATAAGCATTTCAGCGCTTTTGGAATACCGCTTAAAACCATGATACAAATAAACGATGGAAAAACAATTATTCAGTTCGTTCAGGCTGGTATTGGCTGTTCTATCTTACCAGTTGCTGCTATAGATCCAGTCCCAGATCTGACCGTCAGGCGAAAATTGTCAAATATAGAATTCGGACTGATGATTGGTGTTATCCGTAGAAAGGAACAACTGGAAAAAGCATCGGAAAGGCTTTATAATGAGCTTGTTAATGAGTTAAAAAACATGGAACATCAAAGATCATGACTTAAGCAACAGAATTTTCTCAGATTGCAAACTTCCTTCCGCACTTTTTCGATCACCATACTAATTTTGCTCCCCTGCTATAATGTCTATCCAGTACCGGTAAATCTCAACCCCATCTTCATCAACGGTTTGATTTTCTAAAACCCCATTATTATGCAAAATAACCTTTTGCGAAGGGATATTATCACAATCACAGGTTACAAGGACCTTTGTAATCCCCATCTCCTTTAATTTCTTTAAAGCCAGACTAAGAATCAGACTGCCATATCCATTTCCCCGGTATTCCGGGCATATCCCATATCCAATATGACCGCCATCCACAAAATTTGTGTGATTTAGAAAATGCCTTAAAGACACTGCCCCTAAAATCGTTCCATCGCAATTTTTGAGAAAAAACAGTGTTTGTGGTACTTCATCGCCAATATTTCTACCGGCGCTCCGGGCATCAATATATTCCAACCATTCCGTATAGTTACCGGTAAATTGTCTAAGAAGCCCAGGATTCATTCTACCGCCAAACAATCGCCATTTATTAGTCAAAAGTCTTACAGCCTCTTCATCAGAATTACACGGCTTTTCCAAATAATATTCTTCAGTCAAATCTTTTCTCCCATTTTCAAACTTCATTATCAGCTACTTGAACCTCTAAAACCGTTCTCCCAGTTTATGTGCCTCCAAAAGTGCGGCATTTCCTTGAATATCTCCCTTTCCGGCTACACCTGGAACTGTGATCAATCCCCCATTTTCCAGCGAAAAATAGCTTAGTATAGAATGATACATCGTGATCAGAGAGTCAAAAACGGTCGGTACTTCATCTGCACAAACAGCTAACAGCACAAGTTCCTTCACTCTGAATGTATTGCGTATGGGATTATGCAACCGATCAATCATACACTTTAATTGAGAACTGACACCGTAAAAATAAACCGGAGTTGCTATTACAATAACATTCGCATCAGCAAGTCTTTTGTAGATTTCCTGCATATCATCTTTTTGTGCGCAATTATGACTGTCGTCTCTGTAGCAAAAATCACAGCCTGTACAACCATTCACCTTTTTTCCAATTACAGAAATAATTTCTACGCTGTTTTCCTGTTTATTAATTCCGTCAATAAACGCATTTGCAAGAATTTCTGTATTACCATTTCTTCTGGAACTGCCTATTAATACTGCAATTTTTGCCATCTTAGTACCTCCATGATTCGGTCTGACCCGCTTTACAGGAAACGTATTTATATTTCATTACGAATCGTCGGCTTTTTGCCAGCACCACTTCTAAAGTAAATAATGAGAACAATCAAAAATGAAAGAGTCTGGGCGATGGAAATACGAATTACCTGTATTTGATCTGCGCCTGATATTGTTGTGATATGTAAAAGATTAATGATAGTATTATTAAAAAAATGATCTGCCATGGACATCCAAAGCGATCCGGTAATTTTTGTCAGCAAACAAAATTTTGCACCAGTGATTCCTGTTGTCAGAACAAGAATAAAGGCAGTCAAAAGCATTCCCATGGGGCTTATTTCTCCATCCAGAAAACTCCGTACAGGTGCTGCAATATGCCAGAAGCCAAAGAGGACAGAAGAAAATACCATTGCTTTAATAAAAGAGTTCTTTGCCTCCAGAAGTCTGATGAACAGTCCACGGAAGATTCCCTCTTCCATCACCACATTTATAATGTTCCCAACAATACAAAACAGGAAGAACAGGATCCCCCTCTGCATACCCTGATTGCCATCAATCCCATAGCTGGTCACATATATTTTAAAAGAAGGACTGCCATTTCTCCACATCTGCATAAAAAATTCGGTACCATAGGCGATCAGATACACAGACGCTCCAAGCAGTAAACCATAGTGTATATTTTTTACAACTGCATGTTTCGTGAATCCAATTTCTGACCAGTTCAATGTCACATATTGTAATGCTATTCCAAGCACAAGAATCCCCAGCAGTTTATGGATAAATGCTTCACCGAACATTGACTGGTCGGTTCGTAATAACAAATATTCAAAAGCCCGAAATGCAAAGCAAATAAGATAAATAAAGGAAACAAATAAAAAAGGATGAATATAATTATATTTCTTCATGTAAATCCTCCAATAATATGTTGGGGTCAAAATCCTAGTCTGCCAAATAGATACCATAATCCAATATTATATTTCCCTCAGCATCTTGTTCTGTAAAACGTGGACAATTATATCGTTCAAAGAAACAGGCTCTATTTTGATAATCATTTCTAAAGTTTCCCATACCTTCTTCCTTGAATTTGGATACACAATCCCCATGCATATCGTAGATCCCATCATTTTCCTTACCGCTTATCCAGCAAACGGCAACATCACTTTCCGGGAGGTCTATAAAAGCAAATCCCTCTGGAGCTTCTGTTTTTTCCGGGAGGAACATACCAATCCAGTATTCAAAGGTATTTTCAATACTGGAAAAGTTGCAGCGCATGAAACCAATATAACCATTTTCAATGTCTTGTAGTTCTCCCAGCTTCTCAAGGGAAGCAAACCAGCCATTTTCAAACCACTCACCCCATTTGTGTCCGAATCCACCGATTCTGTCCGCATTTGTATATCGTTTACCGATAAAACGAAGGGATGGTAAGTGCTCTTTTGTGACCTTTGTAATTTTTGCCGACATATTTTGTTCCTCCTTCATGTACTCTTTTATTATTCGCTCCTAAGATGATATCTGCTTAACCCCATGCTTATCTATTATAAAAATATCTCCCAAAAGTTCAACATTTCCATCTTTACATATTATTGCCGCATCATCACATAATCCATATATATAATAATCATTTGATAGTTCTAATAATTCATCAGTTACATGAATACAATCAAAATGCGGCTCTACTGAAATATCCACAAGACCCAGTGCTCTATATATTTTCTGCTCGTGATGTTCACAGGTGACGGTGCAAATGGCAATTTTAGCCATGTTAATTGCACCTGCACTCATACCTATAATTACCCCATTGTGATGATTAAGGACTTTGTCCAACCCGTATTCTTTAAGATATTTGAACTGATTCGGTGTGTCTCCACCGGAAATCCAAATAACATCCCCATCTTTAACCGCTCGCTGTGATTCCTCTTTTGTCATCCTGTCATCAACAATGCAGCAGTCAGAAAACCTTATACCGGCATTATGAAACTTACTTAAAAACAAAATAAAATATCTATCATTAATCTCTTGAAAATTATTAAATTCTGATGCGATAAACACAAAATTTTTCCGATTCACAATAATTTCATTCAGCCGCTCTGCAAACTTTATGGGGAAATCATTATGGAACATACTTGTCAAAATACTGATTGCCATAAACGTACCTCTTACTTCTCTACTCTATTATGAAAAAGCTCTGAAATAATTTTGGGGAAAAGCTCACTACGTACCTTTTTCCGATATTCCATCTCTTCTGATGTGCGACCGCTTACTAAAGATTTGTTGACCACAGTATTGTCTGAAACACTAAAGAGCGCTGCCATTGGTATGCCAGTAAAAGTAGCTGCTCGAAAAGCCGCTGCAGTCTCCATCTCAATAACATCACAGCCCATCCCAATAATTTCATCTATATGTACAAACTGTGCAAATACTGTATCAGTGCTAAAATTGTTCCCAACATGCCATTTTACGCAGTTTTCTTCGCATATATGGCTGGTGGCTTCTTTTAGGCGATCAAACATTAATCTCTGTTCTGAATTTCTAAAAACATAAATTACCTAACCAGAATAAAACCACAATATGGATTGGATAGAATAAATAGAACAGATATTTATAGCCCTTACCTTTTTTACCATTATACAAGTACATGAATGGTAAAGTTCCAATCATCATCCATTGATAATTTTCATAAAATAGTCCTTCAATACTAAAATTATTTACTGATGTCAATGCAAAAAAGATGAAGCAAAATATTGTGTAAGCAGTTGCCAGACTCTTTTTATTTTCTTTCGTAAAATACATTAATACACCCAGAAATACAAACAAAATACTTCCTTCCGTAAAAATGATATTTCCCATTAATGCCCCTGCTAGTTCAAATACTCCATAACCAACTATGATCTGTTTTGTAAGAATACAGATTATCGTACTGAATATCTGATACAGGCAAAAGAAAATTATGTACCTGTTTCCTTTCTTTTTATCATTCTTACAAATTTCTAATATCCATGAAATAACACCGATCAGAAATAAAGTGACAAATATATTATTACTTATATAGCAATAAGGATCCTGATATAAATTATTACATATGTAATTTATTA
>SVDS01000174.1 GCA_015057715.1 Paenibacillaceae bacterium | reverse complement strand
CTTGCCCGGTCTGAATCCACGTTTCCCCCTTTTTTTTACCGGTGTTGAAAATTGAAACTACTTGTCGTCAAAAAAACGTCAAAAACAATGCTACTATCTCTTATACTAACACATAAGAAATTGGATGAAAAGCTTTTCACAGAGATTAGACATATTTTTATCAATGATAATTTAAGCATTATGCTGATAAAATTATTATTTTTATTTTTTTTATTATCAAAAAAGTACAATAATACTTGCCCCATCTTGAATAAATGGATATAATTGGTACTGTATAAAAATTTTAGGGGGAAATACAAATGAAAGAACAAAACAATTTCAAGCCGTACATACCGGCTGAAAAGGTCACACCGGAATTTACTGTTACCTCTATTGTTCTGGGTATTATTCTGGCTATTGTCTTCGGTGCTGCAAATGCCTATCTGGGTCTCCGTGTTGGTATGACAATCTCCGCATCGATTCCTGCCGCAGTCATCTCCATGGGTGTGATCAGAGTCATGATGAAGAAAAATTCCATACTGGAAAGCAACATCGTTCAAACAGTGGGATCTGCAGGAGAATCTCTGGCTGCAGGAGCTATCTTTACACTGCCTGCTCTTTTTTTATGGGCTGCAGAAGGGAAAATGGAAACACCTGGTATTCTGGAAATCACACTGATTTCTCTCATCGGCGGTATTCTGGGTGTCCTTTTCATGGTTCCGCTTCGAAATGCATTGATTGTAAAGGAGCACGGGATTCTTCCTTATCCGGAAGGAACCGCGTGTGCAGAGGTTCTTTTAGCCGGTGAAGAGGGTGGTGCCAATGCTTCCACTGTATTTGCCGGAATGGGCTTTGCAGCTGTATTTAAGTTTATCATTGATGGTATCAGACTGGTTCCAGGGGAAGTATCCTTCCGGGTGAAGGGTTATGCAGGTGAGATTGGAACACAGATTTATCCGGCAGTCATGAGCGTGGGATATATCTGCGGACCAAGGATCTCTTCCTATATGTTTGCTGGAGGAATTATCAGCTGGCTGGTATTTATTCCTGCGATTGTTCTTTTTGGAGCCGATTTAACCCTGTATCCCGGTACGGTTCCCATTGGGGAGCTGTTTGCTGCCAAAGGAGCCGGCGGCATCTGGGGAACTTACATCCGTTACATTGGTGCAGGAGCTCTTGCAGCAGGCGGTATTATCAGCCTTGTAAAATCTCTTCCATTAATTATCCGCACATTCCGTGATGCCGTTCAGGGACTTGGTCAGAACAATGCAGGCAGCGGACTTCGTACCGAACAGGATTTAAGCTTTCAGACAATTCTTGGAGGTATCGCCATTCTCACCATTATTGTCTGGCTGGTTCCGGTCATTCCGGTAAGTCTGGTAGGAGCCATCCTTGTTGTAATCTTTGGATTTTTCTTTGCCACTGTATCTTCCAGAATGGTAGGTCTGGTAGGAAGCAGCAATAACCCGGTATCGGGTATGGCAATTGCAACGCTCCTCATCGCCACCATCACATTAAAAGCCACCGGAGATAACGGAATCCATGGAATGAAAGGGGCAATTGCCATCGGTTCCATCATCTGCATCGTTGCTGCGATTGCTGGTGATACCTCCCAGGACTTAAAAACAGGTTATCTGCTTGGAGCTACTCCGAAAAAACAGCAGATTGGTGAGCTGATCGGAGTCGTTGCTGCTGCCTTTGCCATTGGCGGAGTTTTATACCTGCTGAATGCAGCATGGGGCTTTGGTTCTGAACAGCTGGGTGCACCTCAGGCCATGCTGATGAAGATGATTATTGAGGGTGTTATGGATAACAATCTTCCATGGGCACTGGTATTTATGGGAGTCTTCTTAGCCGCAGCAGTGGAAATCCTGGGAATTCCCGTTCTTCCTTTCGCCATTGGCGTTTATCTTCCTGTCCAGTTAAATGCATGCATTATGGTAGGCGGACTGGTACGCTTATACTTTGACAGAATGAAAAAAGATGACAAGAAAGAAAAAGATCAGTTAATCAGCGACGGTATGCTTTACTGTTCCGGAATGATTGCAGGTGAAGGCCTGGTAGGTATCCTGCTTGCGCTTTTAGCAGTATTTGGTTTGGACAAGGCACTGGATCTTTCCTCAAAACTAAATCTTCCTTCTTTTGTTTTGGATTTTGGAAGTCTGATTTTATTTGGGCTTGTCATCTTAAGCCTGCTTAAATTTACAATCTGGAAGAAAGTGAAGAAATGAGTCAGACAGATAAAAAAAGCGAAAACTATTTAGACCGGATTCCCATTCGGACAGAACATATTCACTGGTCTGTTGAAGAAAACGGTCTGGTGACGCTGGACGTGGAAAACAAAGGCGTCTTTCACCGGTTTGCCCAGAGATTTTTTCATAAACCCAAATTCAGCCACATTCATCTGGATCCAATGGGAAGCTTTGTATGGTGTCTTATCGATGGCAGCCGGGATATCTTTAGCCTTTCTGCCTTAGTAAAGGAACAGTTTGGGGAGGAAGCATCTCCACTATACGAACGTCTATCCAAGTACTTCCATATCCTGAACAGTTATGGATTTATTACCTTTAAAAAATAAACAGGAAAAGAAAAGGACGGCACCGTAAGACTCTTACGATTCTGTCCTTTTATTTCCTGGCAAATACTGTTAATGATTGATCATATTTTCGATAAAGATACCGTAGCCTCTTGTTGAGTCCTGGATAAAAACATGGGTAACAGCTCCTATCAGCTTTCCATCCTGTATGATAGGACTACCGGACATACCCTGAACAATTCCCCCGGTCAATGCCAGAAGATCGGGGTCCGTGACTTTAATTACCATCCCCTTGCTTTTATGAGTGGTGGAGTAATCAACCCGCTGGATTTCTATTTCATAATCACGCACTTTTCCAGAAACATCACTTCGTATATAGGCTTTTCCCTTCTTCACATCCTGCCGATAGCCGATGGGTAGGGCATCCTGAGATATTCCCTGCTTAAAGCGGTCATTTACTGTACCGAAAATACCTTCTTCTGTATTTTCTTTAATCGTTCCCAAGTTGGATCCAGGACCATAATAGATGATTCCGCTCATGACACCTGGTTTCCCAAAGGTTCCTTTTTCGATTCCGAGAATTGCTGTTTCATAGAGGGAACCATCTGTGATCTGGACTACATTCCCGGTATCACTGTCACTGATTCCGTGGCCCAGTGCACCGAATTGTCCGTTCATATCCACATAGGTCATGGTTCCAATTCCCTGAGTGTCATCACGAACCCAGACTCCCAGTTTATAGGATCCGTCCTCTGTTTCTATGGGATTCATCTTAATATCAATGTTATCATCGCCTCTTCTGACCTTTAAAACAGCTTCCGATGCGCCTATTTTATTCAGCTCATTCATCAGTGTTTCCTTGTCGCTAAGTGGAATTCCATTGATTGATTCCAGATAATCCCCTGATTGTAAAACTCCAAATGCAGGCTCTACAACCATTCCATCTTTTTTGGTTACGTCTCCTGTACCAATTACCATGACTCCATTTGATTTTAAATAAATTCCAACTGGAGTACCGCAAGGAACAGCGTATTTGGTATCAACTACATTTACCTGAATATCTTTTAACTGTATCCAGCCGAACAGCTTTAATCCCAGCTTATAGCTTCCCAGATTCTTGGAATACACGGAAAACGGCTGATTCACCTGTAAGTGAATTTGATCAGAAGGAATATTGGAACCATTGTTCAGTACCACTTCCTCGCTGTCGGAATGCAGCGTCACATCAAAAGGCATGGAGAAATGAAACTGTTCTTCTTCTGCTGCAACGATGTTCAATTTGTCCGGAATGACCCGTTTCATATAGAACCAGGTGAATCCGATACAAAAGATCAGGCTGATCCAGAACGCCCTTACAATTAGTTTATGAAATTTCTTTTTTGCCATCTCACATACCTCCTTAGAAGAATAAAGGAGACAATTTTTTGACTCCTCTCATAGTATGTGAGAATTCGTTAAAAACACTCTGTCATATTTTAGTTGAATTCATTTAATTCTGGTGTTTGGACCAGTTATGACTTTTTTAACTTTTTTTCGGCCGCAAGACGCTTCATCTCTCTGGCATTACCTTTTACTGCATCTGTAATCTCTGCTCCGCCAAGCAGCCTTGCAAGTTCTTCCACAATTTCCTCATCCTGCAGTGCCTGGATTCCTGTGGTGGTTTTTCCAGCCTCTGCCGATTTTTTAATTTCAAAATGAGCATCTGCCATGGCTGCAATCTGGGGCAGATGAGTGATACAGATTACCTGATGATTGGCTGCTATATAAGAAAGCTTTTCTGAAACCTTCTGTGCGGTTCTTCCGCTGATACCGGTATCAATTTCATCAAAAATCAGGGTTGGAATATCGTCAGAATCAGCCAGAACTGTTTTGATTGCCAGCATGATTCTTGACATCTCACCGCCGGAAGCCACGGATTTTAAAGGCTTTAAGGCCTCCCCGGGATTGGCGGAAATCATAAATTCCGCTTCATCAAAACCGTTTGCCGTATAGTGATCCAGTCTGCTAAATTCCATATCAAAATTAACATCAATAAAATTTAAATCATGTAAGCCTTCTTTGATTTTTTCAGTCAGTTCTTTTGCGGTTTCTTTCCTCATACAGGATAATTGTCCGCATAAACCTTCTAATTTATCCTCTGTCAGATGAATCTGTTTTTCTGTCTGCTGCTTTAAACGGTCATAATCTTCCAGTTCACCCAGTCTGATTCTCTTTTCTTCCAGATTTTTGAAAATGACGTCAACACCTTTTCCATACTTTGCTTCCAGATTATGAATTAAGTCAAGACGTTCCTCCATTTTCTGGTAATCCTCTTCATCAAAAGACAAGTCCTCCAGATAAGAGGTAATTTCATGATTAATGTCGCTTAAAATGGAATCCACATCAAAAAGCTGATCTCTGATGGAAAGCAGTCGTTCATCATAGACAGCCGCTGATTCCACCTCTTTTAATGCCCGCCCTGTCACATCGGAATTCACTGCATCATAAGCCACAGAGAGACTTTCCATGATTTTTTTTCCATGAAGAAACAGACGGTACTTTGAGGATAGTTCTTCCTCTTCTCCCTCTCTTAACCCGGCATTTTCAATCTCTTCTATCTCATAGCGGATAAAATCCATCTCCCGCAGTCTGGTATCCTCATCAAGCTGAAATGACGCAAGCCGTTCCTTTAACCGGACGTATTCTCTGTAGGTCTCTGCAATATTTATTTTTAGCTCGTGGGACTTTTTCTCCTGGTAACGGTCCAGGATCTCCAGATGTACTGACTTGTAGAGTAAAGACTGATGTTCATGCTGTCCATGAATATCGATGAGAAGACCGGTGATATCCCGCAGTTTCCCTGCCGTTACCGTTTCATCATTAATTTTGCTGAAACTTTTAGACGGCATGATTTTTTTTGAAATAATAACAATGCCGTCCTGGTCGGGATATACGTCCATTTCTTTTAACAGATGAATCTTTCTTTCATCGCTGACGGTAAAAATCAGCTCTATGTAGGCGTATTCTGCCCCGTTTCTGATCATATCCTTTGGTACCTTGCCTCCTAAGGCAATGGTCACCGAGCCGATAATAATGGATTTTCCGGCACCTGTCTCACCAGTTAAGACATTCAGTCCCTCTTTAAATTCCACATCGGCTTTTTCAATTAATGCTAAGTTCTTTACGTGTAATTCTGAAAGCATGGCTTGCCTCCTTTATCCCGTAATGAGTTTTTTCAGTTTGTCCATCATAAGTATGGTGTCATCTACAGTTCTGATGGCACACATGATGGTATCGTCTCCTGCGATACAGCCTACCATTTCGCTGAAATGAAGGGCATCTAACGCTGCTGCCACTGCCATGGCCATTCCGGATACAGTCTTGATTACAAGTATATTCTGTGCCATATCCATGGATAAATAACCATCTCTTAAAATCCGGATGTATTTATCGCTGAATGATCCCTGATTCTGAAGTACCATATAACGCTGTTTCCCTGATTCTGACTGCACCTTTGTCAGCTTTAACTCCCTGATATCTCTGGATACAGTCGCCTGTGTTACTGCAAAACCAGCCTGATTCAAGTAATCCGCCAGTTCTTCCTGGGTTTCAATTTCATACTTCCCAATCAGTTCTACTATTTTACTATGTCTTTCCAGTTTCATCGTGTCACCTCCTTATATACCCGCCATTTTGTTTCGAAGATTATCTAAAAATGATAAATTTTTTAATTTGACTAATATGGTCTTGATCTGGGCACGCTCTATATCAATCCAGTCCCCAGGTAAAAGACTGACTGCCGAATCTCCGTCAAATACCGCTGCCTGGCTGATTCCTTCCTGACCCACGATTTCAATCCTGATTTTGTCTTCTGCAGAAAGCACGATACTTCTGGCATTGAGGGCATGGGAACAGATGGGTGTAAGCACCAGCATCTTGGAATCAGGGACTATAATCGGCCCGCCTGCCGATAAATTATAGGCAGTAGAGCCTGTAGGCGTAGCTGCTATCAGCCCGTCTGCTCTGTACTCCGTTAAGAATTCCCCGTTTACATATACTTTAAACTGAAGCATTTTTAAGTATTCGCCTCGTGTTATAACGATTTCATTTAAAGCGATATCCCGGTAAATCTCTTTTCCGTCCCTATATGCACTACCGCTTAGCATCATACGCTCTTCCAGCTTATAGTCATCGAAAAACAAAGCTGACAGCGCTGATTCAATGTCTTCTGTTCTGGAAACCTGGGTTAAATACCCCAGAGTCCCTCTGTTAATTCCAAGAATGGGTAAATTGCGTCCGGATAAATCTCTGGCTGCCTGAATTAATGTTCCGTCTCCCCCCAGAGTAATCACGCATTCCGTTTCCTTTGGTACCATGGCTGAGTCGGTGTAATGCTTCCCTGCCTGCCAATCGACCTTTTCTCCTCTGCCGATCAGGCAGACTGCTCCCCTGGCAGTAAGAAATTCCCGGATCTTCTCCGCTGTTTCACGGGCTCCTTTTTTATCCGGATTCATGATTACGTAAAAATGTTTCATTTCAGACTCCTTATTTGCCTTCGCTTAAGTCTTTGTGAGCTTCTTCCACCACTTTTTCCGGATTAACACTGTAATCAGGAAAGCTCTCCCCAGCGGGATGATTTTTTAAATGAAGCAGATATTCGATATTTCCTTCCGGTCCCTTAATAGGAGAAAACTCCAGGTGCAGAATTTCAAATCCAATGCTGATTCCATAAGAAATCACGGACTGGATTACTTCCAGATGAACAGATTTTTCTCTTACCACGCCCTTTTTGCCCACCTTTTCACGGCCTGCTTCAAACTGAGGCTTAATGAGACAAACGATCTCTCCGTCTTCTGACAAAAGGTTTTTAACCGGCAAAAGAACTTTTGTAAGGGATATAAATGATACATCAATGGATGAAAATTCAATCCTATCCTTAATATCCTCTGGTGTTACATAACGGATATTGGTCTTTTCCATACAGACCACCCGTTCATCGTTGCGAAGCTTCCACGCAAGCTGTCCATGCCCCACGTCAACCGCATAGACTTTAACTGCACCGTTTTGAAGCATGCAGTCCGTAAATCCTCCGGTAGAAGAACCTACATCCATGCAGATCTTCCCCTCCAGCGTAACATCAAAATGAGTCATGGCTTTTTCAAGCTTTAAACCGCCCCGGCTCACATATTTCAGAGTGCTGCCTCTCACCTCAATGAGTGCAGTCTCTTCAAATGTGGAACCTGCTTTGTCCTCTTTGTCACCGTCCACGTATACGATTCCGGACATGATGATTGCTTTCGCTTTTTCCCTGGACTCTGCATGTCCCTGTTTTACTAATAACACATCCAACCGTTCTTTCATTTTACTTCATCTTATCCTTCCATTCCCTGTTCTGCCGCTCCATATCCAGATATTCCTTTTTCATGCGCCAGATTATGGAATCGCTGTCAATTCCAAGTCCTTTTCGAAGCAGAGAAACGTTGCCGTGCTCCACGTATGCATCCGGCAGGGCAATGTTTAGTACCTTTACTTTTGGATAATGTTCATGTATATAACCATTGATCAGGCTTCCATATCCACCCTGGAGCACATTCTCTTCCATGGTCACAATCAGCCAGTGATTTTTCGCCAGGTGATCAATGAGTTTTTTATCAAAAGGCTTTATAAAGCGACCGTTTGCAAGAGTACAGTTCCAGCCTTCTGCTTTCAGCTTCTGCCTTACATGCTCTCCTGTGCTTACCATACTGCCCACTGCAAGAAGGGCGATGTCCGTTTCTTCATAGATGATTTCGCCTTTCCCGTATTCAATGGGTGCCTTAAACTCTTCCAGTCCCTGATAGGCTTCCCCTCTGGGATAGCGTACCGCAATGGGACTATCAAGGGAAAATGCAAACTCCAGTCCGTTTGCCAGATCCCAGTCATTTTTAGGTGCAAAAATGCTCATATTGGGTATGGCACTTAAAAAGGACAGATCAAAAATTCCCTGATGAGTCTCTCCATCGCTGCCTACCAGTCCTGCCCGGTCAACTGCGAATACAACTGGAAGATTCTGAATACACACATCATGAAGTACCTGATCAAACCCTCTCTGCAAAAAAGAGGAATAAACAGCCACTACCGGTTTCAAACCGCCTGCTGCCATTCCTGCTGCCGAAGTAACTGCATGCTCTTCTGCAATCCCCACATCAAAAAAGCGGTCCGGATACAGGTTTGAGAACCGTTTCAATCCGGTTCCATCCGGCATCGCAGC
>SVDS01000173.1 GCA_015057715.1 Paenibacillaceae bacterium | reverse complement strand
ACATCGATCTGAAAGATTCCCTCCTGCCCCTCTTTATCAAACCCATAAAATTCCTGCCATGCAGGAAGGTCAAGACAACAGGGGGGAGCCGGATATAGAATTCTTAAGTACCCCCCATTCATGGAAACATAGAGATTTCCCTCCGCCTGATTCTTCTCCGTTGGCATTTTAATGGCGGCTTCTCCGCATTCATAAAAGATATTATTTATGAAATGAGCGTCTCTTGACGTTCCTCCCCTGAGATTGCCATGCATGCGAAAGGCAACTGCCTTGGCAAAATATCCGGCACTCCGGCATTTCCCGATTAAATTGTTAGCGATGTATAAATGATCCGTTCCCTCGGCGTAAATTGCATATCCATTTACAATTGTGTCTTCTTCCATTTTATACCATCCCGAAGAACCAGTCTCTTCCTGGACTTTCGCCGCATCAAACCTGCCTTCTACGTTCCAGAATATATTATTATCAATTAAATTAACGCCGTCTCTGGTGCACTCTATAAAAACAGCTTCCCGCTGTTCGATTCCATCTAAGAATAAATTTTGTGTAATCCGGTTGTTTTCATTGTTACAGTCCAGCCACAAATGATCTGCCCGGAAAGTCCTTGTGAAAATGTTCCTTCTGATCAGGCTGTCCCTGCAATTATGTATTTTCATGCCTCCGGCTTCCCAGGAAAGCTCCATCTTCTGCCAGCCAGTTCCTTCGATCACATTGTCTTCAATCAGAAGATTCTGGGCAAATAATCCGGCAATGCCGCATACTCCTGCATCTTTAATCCTGCAGCGGCGGATAATGGTGTTTCCGATGATCTGATCTTCTGGCACACAGTGATGCCAGCATTCATTTCCCATATCAATTCCCACACCATTGGCCCAGTCCACTTGGCAGTCCTCAATGATCCAGTGATGCCCTCTGAAGCAGGAAATAGAACCTCTCTGGGGAACCGGCGCACCGCCAGCTGCATGTGCACAGGTAATTCCCTTCACCTTTATATAGGATAAAAATGGAATTTCAGGTGCAAAGCACTGCTCCCGGCATGTAATCTCTATCAGATGTTTACCTGGATCCTGGTCACCCCTTAACCGAAAATGAACAGTCTGGCCATTGGCCTCCACCCAATACGCATTCTCCTGTGTTCCAAGCTGTCCATAAAGCTGTACCTGTAACAAAGGCTTTCCGTCACAAAATATCATTCCCCGCCTGTTTAGATACGTAGTCATATCGGTTTTATCATATTCCAAAAACAGTCTGTCATGAAGAATATTTACTGCACAAAAGGGATTGTATCCCTTAAAATCCTCTGGATTCAGTTTTAACTCCCAGATGGCAATCCCTTCCGCTAATGCATCCGTGAAAAAATGGTTCAGCCTCCAGCCCTGGCTCCGGGTAAAATTCCTTACCTCCACAGAAGCCTTAATCCATACCGGTTCCTTCTGCCATGCCTCGTAGCAGATCATCTGATCAGGGCTGGTTCCGCCCATGGCAGGGTGTACACATTCCCTGTACACACCGCCATGAATCCATACCCTGGTTCCCGGAACTGCAACAACTGCCGCTTCATTTATCGTCAGAAAAGGTCTCTGGATACTTCCGTCACGTTCCCCTGACTCCCCATCCTGATTGCAGTCGACATGCAGCTCCTGCTCATATCTTTGTTCCTGCTCCCAGAACGCGAAGCTTTTGCCCTCCGGAAGTATTGACGTAATATCCATGATTTCTCCTCTTTCATGAATCTTTATTTTTTATTGACTGCCAGTTTGGCATCTAACTCAATCTGGTACTTATCTTTGTCAAACTGAGACAGTTCCTGGAATCCCATTCCATCCATCTGGGTACACATCTCACTCCACAGAGAATCAAACTCTCCATCATCCTTTGCATAGATCATTCTCCAGGAATAATCACTGAACAAATCACTGCACTGTTTGCGGATAATGGATATATCAGCCGGATCACTTGGCAGGGATACGCTGACATTGGGGCTGATTAACAGAATATTATTCTTCTTCATATAATCAACGGGTTCTGCTGCACCAAATTTAGCTGCCCAGTCTTTTTTCATCTGCGTCATTGTGGCTGCCTTATAGGTACTCCAGTAATCTTTGTTATAGGGTTCTCCTGTAGCCGGATTTGTACTGATAGCATCCACCAGCCACTGATTAATTGCATTATTTCCGTCGTTATATCCGCCGCCGCCGAATTCGTCTGGTACGGTGATATTATCCATTAACGCATTGTCATTGATGAATGTATATTTTCCGTCACTGCCTACCGTATAGTTAAATCCTTTCAAGCCAATGTGCTGATAGTTTAACCCCTCCGGACTGGCATACCAATTGAGGAAATCCATAATTCTCTGATACTTGGCATCGTCCACCTGGGAACCGACGGCAAAAACACGTCCGCTGCCGTAATATGTATCCGCATCAGCATAATAGATCTGATCTTTAATCGGTGTATAAATAAATGCTGTGCCATCCTTTAACCGGTCCTGTGTGTTCCAGAATCCAACCTGCCAGTTATACCACATGAGATAAACTCTTCCGGTCTTCATCTTATCACATGCCGTATTCCAGTCCTGGGTACCGGAATCAGGATCCACGATTCCTCTCCTGTTTGCGTCATTTAAGAAATGAAGCATCTTATAGTAGGAACCATCTTTGCTGTTTACAGGGATAAATGTATTGTCTGGTTTTAAAATATTGGAGCCTTTTATTATTTCACCATACCAAGTTGTCAGCTGTGTAACATTGGCAATACCTAACATCCCGTCTCCACCATCCCAGTCTTTCCACAAAGACAGGGGATAGGCCGGATCTCCGGCACTGTTGGTTGGGTGTGCCTTCATCATCTTTTCCAGGATATCCAAGAGATCAGCCGTATTCTTTATATCCGGGCGCCCCAGTTCTGAGTAAAGGTCCCATCTTAAAAGGGGGCTTGATTTAATTACATCCTGAGAATAGGATGTAGGGGATGTATTGGTCATCTGGCATGGAATTCCATAGATTTTACCATCTTTATTTTCCGGCAGAGCCTTATTTAATACAGTAATCTGATCGTTATATGTCATTAAATCAGGATAATTTTTGATATCTGCCGAAATGTCTTTAATTAATCCAGCTTTTACACAGTCTGTAAAATCTGTGCGTTCCAGCACAACAATATCACCTAAATTCCCTGTACTGCAGCGGGTCTGGTAAATTCCGTTACCAGCCACCTGAGGCGATATCATATTCAGTTCGATGTTAAACTTATCCTTTACCACCTTTGCAAACCACCCAGCCTGGGTTCCCTGATAATTTGCAGCAACATCATAAAAATCAAATGTCATTGGTTCGTCATAGTTCCCCGTTCCTGTTCCAGCCGCTGCTGCTGTTTTTGTTGCCTCCGTCGCTGTCGTCCCCGCACATCCTGCCACCATAACTGCCGCCATAGCTGCTGACAGCACCTGTAACGCCCTCTTTTTTACTCTCATACTCTGCTCCCTTCTTTATTTGCATTGTTATTATCCTTTTACAGCTCCGATCATAATTCCTTTTACAAAAAATTTCTGGAAAACCGGATAAATTAATATAATCGGTGCCACTACTACAATCGTAACGGTCATACGGATGGAGGTTGAAGTCTGGGAGTGGGCCAGGCTTGCCGCCATCTGTGCCGAAGAAGCATTACTATTGGCAAGTGACTTCAAAGAACTTGCCTGATTAATGTACTGGTAAAGGGTAAACTGAAGCGTATACAGGCGTTTATCCGTTACCAGAAGCAGTGTATCCTGAAATGCATTCCATTGGTTAACTGCGGTAAAGATTGCCACAGTTGCAAGGATGGGTTTTATTAATGGGGTAATGATCTGAAAGAATATTTTAAGCGTACCGGCCCCGTCAATCTCCGCCGCATCCTGCAATTCCTGGGGAATGGATTCCACAAAGGTTTTGCATAAGACAATGTAAAAGGGTGATACTGCAAGCGGCAGAATATAACCCCAGAAATTATTGGTTAAATGAAGATTCCGCATTGTAATATACCAGGGAATAATACCTGCATTAAAATACATGGTTGCTACCACAAAGCGATACCAGAATTTCCTCTTCCACATGGATTCCTTTGTAAACATATATCCCAGAAAAGCAGCAATAAATACCGTGACAATTGTCCCGATCACCGTCCTGGCAACAGAAATCTTAAGAGCCGAAAACAATCCGGGAATCTTAAGAACAGAAACATAATTGTTAAAATGGATCCCAATGGGCCAGAAAAGAACCTTCCCTCTTTCGCTTAAATTATTGGCACTGATGGTATTAATAAATATGTAGTAAAAGGGATAAACGCATATAAATGTAAAAAATAAATAGACAATACAGGTAATGGTATCAATAACATAATCTTCTAGACTTTGTTTTCTTTTATGCTTTTTAACGATTTCTCTCATTTCTTCCCCTTTCTGCTTCATTAAACAAACCCTTCCCCTCTTACCATCTTGGAAATCTGGTTTGTCGCACACAGCAGCAATACACTTACAATACTTTTAAACATACTGATGGCAGTTGACAGGGAATATCCCCCGCTTCCCATAGCAATATTGTAAACATACAAATCCAATACCTGAATGTAATCTTTATTAAAGGCATTTTGAAAAACGTAGTATTGTTCCAATCCGTTTGTCAGAAAATTAGCGAGATTGAGCATAACAAGCACAAAAAATGTGGGAATTAAACCAGGAATTGTGATATGCCAGATCACCTGCATTCTGCTGGCTCCATCTACTCTGGCGGCTTCCTTCAACTGTTCATCGATTCCGGATATGGCCGCAATATACATAATCGCTGCCCACCCCGCGTTTTTCCAGGTAAGCCACAGCCACATTTTAAACCAGATATGATTTGCAGACTGGAGAAACAGCTGGGGCGTCTTTAATATTCCCAGATTCAACAGCAGACTGTTTAAAACACCGGTACTGTTAAATACGCAGTATGCAATGGAATACACCAGAACCCAGCTGATGAAATTCGGCAAAGTCGTCGCAGTCTGGACAAATACCTTAAATGGTTTCCATTTTATTTCATTGAGAAAAACTGCAAAAACCATGGGGAACCAGGAAAACAAAAGGCTGAGTCCGCTGATGGCAAAGGTATTTCTTAAAACAGCCAGCAGCTGTTTTAGCTTTACATCATTGGTTAAAAGAGACGTAAACCATTTGAAGCCTACAAACTGTTTCATACTAAGTGGAAACGGCGGCTTATAATCAAAAAATGCATAGACCCAGCCATATAACGGATAATACGAAAACACAGCAACTAAAATAAGAAACGGTAACACGTACATAAACTCTCTGAATGCCCTTGCTTTCTTCCTGTCATTAAACATTCTCATGAAATCATCCTTTCCTGTTCTTACAGTTTCTTAACATGTTAAGGATTTGTATCCCCCTTTGTAAAACGTTTTACCTGTTGAATAAAATTATATTCCAACCCATAGATATAGTCAACTAATATCGTTTCTATTTTGTGTCATTTGTATGTTTTAAACAACTATTAGATCATATAATTATACTTAATTACTATGTTTTTTCTTTTTTATTTATGTATAAAACGTTTTACATTAAATCAAAAAAAGCAGATGCGGTCCGTATGACCTTGCATCTGCTTTTTATCTGTGATGATATCTATCTTATGTTAATTTTTTTTACTGATTTTCTGAGAACCATAGTACATGGCAGCGCTATCTGACTCGTCTGCTGCTCAGTTTCTCCCTCTTCTTTGTCTAATGTCCGGATTAATAACTCCGCCGCCTTTTTCCCGATCTCTTTCAGAGGAAGGGCAGCCGTGGTCAGCGAAGGGCGGAAATATTCGGCTATCACCTGATCATCAAATCCCACCACGGATACATCCTCCGGTGCTTCCAGTCCATTCTCTTCCAGATAATCATAGACTCCGCCTGCGATCACATCCGAAAAGCAGAATATGGCTGTAACGTCCTTCTTAATCAGTATGTTTGCCCCTTCATAACCACTCTCCCGGTCCCAGTTTCCATAGCATACAAGATCTGGATTGTAAAAGATTTTTCTGTCATATAAGGCTCTCTGGTATCCTAAAAGCCGTTTATCCATATGGATGTTATCTTTTCTTCCACCGATCACTCCGATTTTCTCGTGCCCCATTTTCAGGAGATAATCTGTCATATCATATCCACCCTTCTCATCATCAATTACGACGGATGGAAAGCGGGGGGTATGGGGATACCCGTAGGTCATGACTGCCGGAATACTAAAATCATCATCAAAACATCGCATATTTCTAGCGTGCCCCGGTACATAAATAATCCCATCCACTTTAATTGACAAAAGCTCCTGAATTGCCGGATTTAAGACAGAATAATATTCCTCTTCATCCTGATACCATTGTTCATTCCATCTGGCATAAAGACGGAGATTTACCATTATCGTTCTATAATTTTTCGCCTCACAATAAGACATGATGCTTTCAATGATAATCGGAGCGGAAAAAAGCGAGATATCTTCAGCAATAATCCCAATTAATTTGGTCTTTTTCTTTCGCAGACCCTGAGCAATGTAGTTGGGTTGATAACCGGTTTCCTTTATCACCTGTAATACTCTCTGCCTTGTATCCTCACTTACTTTTGGTATCCCATTTAAAATGTTGGATACCGTGGATACGGATACGTCACATCTTTTTGCTATTTCCTTTAATGTCACCATGGCATTTACCTTCTATAATTACTTCCTGGAGCGTTCTGCAAGACCCTTTAAGAAAACTCTGATATAACGGTCCCCGCAAACCTTATAATTTCGTTGGCCTTCTCTCCTTAACAGAGCGCTTAATTCCCCGTTTGACAGTTCTGCTCCCCCGGCTTTAAAAATTGCAAGCATATCATCACCGGTTAAAGCCAGTGCTATTTTAACTTTCTTAAGAAAAATGTTGTTTACATTTCTATAATCATTGATCATAAAATTCTTATTATCCCCGGATTCCCCTGGTTTTTCTTCCTTTGCTCCCCGTTTAAAGATAATAAAGCCATTTAAAAATGATTCCAGCATACGATAATTACATATCTGATTATTCTCATCATTGCCTTCATTGGCTTTCAGCATATCCTGTACATTGATTTTTGTAAGAACTACTCCGCCCAGTTTAAAAATTTCCACCATATCACTGTCCTTGATATCCAGTGCATATCTTAATCTCTTTAATATATCAATATTTTCCATAGGAACCCCTTTTGTGTTTCATTTTATATTTTAGCTTTACTATAACACGCCGTTAATATTTATCCAATGCTTTTGTTACCTTTAATTGTTTCCCGTTGATCGGGGTGTGGCTCATGGTTTCCAGCACCATGGGGCCTTTTCCGTTTAATATCTCCACATAGGTAAGGGTATCCTGAATTGTTATGATTCCGATATCTTCCGCCGACATATTTTCTAAATTCGACAGTACTCCTACGAAGTTGGTTGCCCTTAGTTTCTTTTTCTTACCACCGTTAAACCTCAGTTTCATAATGCCTTTGTTTAACTGATCGCTTTTTAACTGTTTTATCTCAGGAGCTGCTTTTATTTTTTTATCAAAATTAAGCCTTGCCTGGGATACCTCTGCTTTCTCATATCCTGCCCGTTCCCCAATGGGAAATCCGATGAATTCTTCAATCTGCCGTACGAAACGCGACTGTGAGGAAGTTGCCAGCGTAACCGCACTTCCTTTCCGCCCGGCCCTGCCTGTCCTCCCTGTCCGGTGAACATAGGTTTCCGCTTCCAAAGGAATATCATAGTTAATTACCAGGGAGATGTCATCCACATCAATCCCCCTGGCTGCAACATCCGTAGCCACCAGATACCGGTACTGCCCTCTTTTAAACCGCCTTATTGCAGAGATCCGGTCCGCCTGTTCCATGCCGCCATGAAGCTTCTGGGGGTGGTAATCCATCTGTTTTAGTCTTTCCCATACAAGATCTACCCGGTCTTTCGTGCTGCAAAAGATGATACAGCTATCGGGATTTTCCATAATTGTAATATCAGTAAGCAGTTCAAATTTGTCTTCCTCAGTCGTCAGAAAAAGAGAGTGATCAATATCTGCTGACGTGCTGCCTTCCTCATTTATATCAATCTGATCCGGCTTCTTGTTCTCACTTAATGACAAATCTTTTATCTCCTGAGGCATTGTTGCTGAAAACAGCATGGTGATTCTGTCTTCTGGAAGTTCTTTTATAATTTCTTCCACCTGATCGATAAATCCCATATCTAACATCCGGTCAGCCTCATCGATCACCAGACAGCTGATTCGGCTTAATGGCAGAGTCCCTTTTCTGATGTGATCCATCACCCGGCCCGGCGTTCCCACTGCCACATGGGTCTTTTGCTTTAATTCTGTTTTTTCAATGGCAAATGGGTGACCGCCATAAATTGCTGCTGCCTTTATTCGTTTAAATCTGCCAATGTTGGTGAAATCCTCCTTCACCTGAACCGCCAGTTCCCTGGTAGGTGTGAGAATCAGTGCCTGGGGTTTATTTTCCAGCCAGTCAATCATCTCGCAGATGGGAATTGCATAGGCAGCGGTCTTCCCGCTGCCTGTCTTTGCTTTCACAATAAGGTCTTTTTTTTCTAATGCCTGTGGAATCACACGTTGCTGAACTTCCGTTGGTATTTTATAATCCAAAACGCAAAGTGCCTTTTGAATATCGTCACTCAAAGAAAAACTGCTGAAATTGTTATGAATCATTATTGTTCCTCTCATTTCATTCATACGGTGCAGTCACATAG
>SVDS01000172.1 GCA_015057715.1 Paenibacillaceae bacterium | reverse complement strand
TTATTTTTTCTCATAATAAATCCCTCTTAAGTAGCTTTGCGTATTTACACTGTCTACTTAAGAGGGATCATATCAATGCAGAATGGGGGACTTTTTTTAAATATCATTTACTCGGACATATGTCCGTTTAATTTCTCTACCAGTTCTTCAACCGGAACTCCGTGTACCATACAGGCTTCTTCCAGACTTTCCATCGTTGAGGAAGGGCAGCCGAGACAATGCATTCCCATTTCAAAAAAGTATGGTGCTGTGGTGCGGTCTGCTTCTAAGATTTCTCCGATTAATGTTTCCTTTGTCACTGTAAGATTCATTTAAATTACCTCTCTTCTCATATTATTTTTCATAGGCTCAATGGTTTCAAACAACCGCCCTGCCCCTTCTTTTGGCATAAGTACCTGCTCCATCCGCGGCAACGCTATTCCTATGGTTTCTCTTATAACATCTTCTATGGTCTCCACCGCAATGATGGTAAGCCCTGCTTTTGTTTCTTCTGGCACATCCTTTAAATCAACCACATTATCCTGAGGAATCAGAACCTTTTTAATTCCTGCCCTCTGTGCTCCCAGAAGTTTTTCTTTCAGTCCGCCGATTGGTAATACGGCTCCTCGTAAGGTAATCTCGCCAGTCATTGCAAGTCTGGAATCTATCTTGGCACCTGTGACTAAGGATGCCAGTGCAGTAAAGAGTGCAATTCCGGCGGAAGGGCCATCTTTTGGTACAGCACCTGACGGTACATGAATATGAAGATCTCTCTCTTTAAAATTAAAGGTATTCAGGGGCAGCCTGGATTTTAAAAGACTTAAGGAAATTCTGGCGGATTCCTTCATCACATCTCCCAGCTTTCCGGTTAATATGATGTTACCGCTGCCCGGCATATCAGCCGCTTCTATAAATAAGATCTCTCCTCCTACCGGTGTCCATGCCAGTCCGGTTACCACACCAGGCGGGTTGTCAAGCTGGGCTTTCTCATGGCGGGAGACTTTTCTTCCAAGAAGGTCTTCTAAATCTGCAGTTTTTACTACCACTGGTATTTCGGTCTTTTTTGATACTATTTTTTCTGCTGCAGTTCTGGCAAGGGAGGACAGCTGCTTTTTCAGGCCTCTGACCCCGGCTTCCATGGTGTAATCATTGATAACCGCTTTCAGCACTTCATCTGCAATCATAAGTTCTTTTTCAGTTAATCCGTGTTCTTTTAACACTTCCGGAATCAGATGATCTTTTCCTATATGAAACTTTTCATCTGCCGTATAGCTTGTAATGTTTATGATCTCCATTCTGTCAAGCAGAGGACCGGGAATGGTCTCTAAGGAGTTTGCCGTAGCGATGAAAAATACATCGGACAAATCATAAGGAACATCCATATAATGATCTGTAAAGGTATTGTTCTGCTCCGGGTCAAGTACTTCAAGGAGTGCGCTGGCAGGATCTCCGCTGTATCCTCCTGACATCAGCTTATCCACTTCATCCAGTACCATAACCGGGTTTGTAGCGCCAGCCTTTTTCATGCTCTGAATGATTCTTCCAGGCATGGCTCCTACATAGGTTCTCCGGTGTCCTCTGATTTCAGATTCATCCCTGACGCCGCCCAGACTTAATCGTGTATAAGGTCTGTCAAGGGCTTCGGCAATGCTTTTTCCAAGACTGGTCTTTCCTGTTCCCGGAGGTCCCACCAGTAAGAGGATGGAGCCTTTCTTTTCTTTGTTCAGTTCCATAACCGCCAGATGTTGTATGATCCTGTCCTTTACTTTATCAAGGCCGTAATGTCTTTCGTTCAGAATTTTTCTTGCTCCGTCTAAATCAACGGATTTTGCGGCCTGCTTTTTCCACGGCAGCTTCACCAGTAAATCCAGATAATTGCGCATTACCTTGTAGTCGGGCTGGTTTGGTCCCTGCTCTTCCATCTTTTCATATTCTTCCAGGGCAGATTCCTTTATATCCTGGGGCATGCCAGCTTCTTCAATCTTTGAACGGTAGTCATTCTCTTTCTTGCCGTCCCCTTCTTTTCCTTCGTTTAATTCTTCCTGAATGGCTTTTAACTGTTCTCTTAAAACTGCTTCCCGATAATTTTTATTTGCTCTTTCAGAAAACTTCTCCGTTACCTGCATCTGCAGCTCAATCATTTCCTTCTGCTTCAGAATATGATCCATGAAACGGAGGCTTCTATCCTTTAAGGACTGAATTTCTAACAGCTGGTAGCGTTCCTCAGAAGAGATCTGTATAAATTGGGATAAATACATCATAAGTGCATTGATATCCTTAAAACTGTTTACAATTCGCTGGTACTGTTCTCCGCCTGTGAATTTACCGCTGATCTCATTGCTGACTTTTTTAATATATCCCAGCATTTCCTTAAGGCTTGCCTCATCTAAATCTGCCAGATCCGGGGCTTCCTCAAATGCAGCGTATAAAACACCTTTATCTTCACTGATCTGGTTTACCATGATTCTGCTTCCCAGTTCCACGGAAAGGCGGAACCCCTTTTCCGTCTGTTCCACTGAGTTTATGGTAAAGGTAACACCAATCCGGTGAAAATCATCTTCCGTCTTATCTTCCGAGCCTGCATTCTGTTTCAGCGGCAATGCAATCTTTACGATTTCCTCCTCTTCCAGGCTCATGATCTGTCTTTCATTTAAATGTTCCAAATGTATTATTGTCGCGACACCAGGCAATAAAACTTTATTAAAAACCGGAACAATTATGCCGAGATTATTATCATTATAATTTTTCATAGTTTTATCCTTTCAGTGCGTATTTTAAGTGAATGTTCATTTAACAATCAGATTTTTAATTGCGAGATATCTCTTACTGTCTCAATAAAAGAATCCCGCTTATAAATGTTACATCATAATTGCGTCTTGTATCATGATAATCAGCTCTGTCAGCAAATCTTCTTTCTGAGCTTCATCTTTCCGGTTATCAACCGCAATGGCTTTCACCGGCTGGAAAATAATTGCCAGTAAATTATCTTCCCTGTAATCTCTTAAGATATGGTTCTGCTTCATCTCTGCCATCATATGATAGATTTTGCAGATGCCCTGTTTTCCAGAGCAGCTGTTGGCCAAAGATGGACAATTGGAAAACTGTTCCACAAAACTGAAAATTTCCTTATTCTCCAGAATGTAGTTATAATAGCTTCGGATCAGTAACTCAATCTGTCTGCGCCCTTCTAACTCCTGCTTCATGCTGTCTAATAAGTAGTCGTAAATCTCTTCTGAATATTCCAGGTAAATGTCATGCAGCATCACATCCTTATTCTCATAATAGATGTAAACCGTTGCCGGCGAAACCCCTGCCAATCTGGCTATTTTAGAGACAGAAGTGCCGTGAAAGCCCTCCTGCAGGATCAGCTTTATTACTGCTTCCTTGATATTCCTCACCTTTTCGTCGTCTTTTCTTCTCATTTCATCACCTCTATAGGTTTATAATAAATGATCATTCACTTATTGTCAATACTTTTTTTAACACCATTTTTCTTCTGTGATTTTATTACTGAAGCACAAACCAGTTAACTGCTATAATACATAAAAAGAAATGGAGGTAGATAACATGATATGGTATAATATAATTGGCATTGCAGTCGGAGGGGTTGCCGGGATTCTATACAATAAAAAGGTGGGCTGCCCCAGCGGAGCGTGTCCTATCACTTCTAATCTGCATTTAACGATTCTCTATGGAGCTGCAATGGGATACATAATAAGTAATTTTTTTTAAATTGGTATATATTATAAAAAGCCAATTACCTGATCAATATCTGATATCAGGTAATTGGCTGATTTTTGTTTCGCTGGCTTAGAGAGGGAATCTATCCTCATCTGCACAATATTCAAAAAAGTCGAAATCTGCATAATGACTGTGCTTTACCCTGTCCGCACAGGTTAACCCAACCATAGTACCGGTAAATTCCCCGTACTTACAGTATTCATCAGAAAATCTGGTAGTGTCAAAGACCCGTCCGATCTTCTGATAATTCATTCCGTCATAACACCAGGAAAAATAAGACTGCCGGCCCTCAATTATAAGCCTCAGATAAATGGGATCATCACTTACCGGTATCCTGGTATTTAAAAATTCGGTCTTCTCTCCGTTCTCCAGGTGGATAATGGAAAGTGCACTTTGTCCCAGAGTTTCACTGTAATATTTTCTCAAATTAATATAATTCATGTTGTCGTAATATAAGATCAGCCCGGCACTGTGCTGATGAACTTCCGGAACAAATTCCATCTTTGTAGTCACTGTTGCATAAACAGAGGTCAGCTTCCTCGCCAGAATGCTCACCTGATTTAAGGAAGTCCGTGATTCCTGACCGCGAATCCGCACATAGCCCGGACGGGCTTTTAAATCGGCAAAACGCTGGGGCATGATTCTGGGTGCGTAATACTGCAGCCCCAGTTCCTCTTCATTAAAATCATCAAAATCAGGTATTTGCTTCACCGGTACTTCAGGCAGGTTACTTGCTTCAACCAGAACTTCCGCTAAATTCCCCCCACTGGCCATCCGCAGCCACTGATCGTCAGTCCATATCATTTTCTGAATGGCTGTTTCTCTTCCAAGAGTGCAGCGCAGTTCTGGTACAAAAGGTCGGGCACATAAATGCACCAGATAAGTTTCCCCATTCTGGGTATCCACCACACTGCCATGACCGGATTTCTGAAGGACAGAATCAGGATTATAATATCTTGGTTTTAAATGATCCGGATCGTGACGTTCATTGGACTCACCCGGAACAGAGGTTACGATGGGATTCATTGGGTCCGCTGCATATGGCCCCCAGATTTCTTTGGATCTTCCCATGGTTACACAATGATTATAGCCAGTTCCCCCTTCTGCACACATGATATAATAATAGTCTCCCCGTTTGTATAAATGGGGTGCTTCAATGCAGCCCCGATCCGTTCCGCCGTTCCAGATGCGTTTGGGATAACCGATAATTTCTTTTTTTTCGGGATCGTATTCCACCATACAGATTGCACCAGGCTTTTCATAGCCTTCCCTGGTCTCCCATTCCAGAGAAACAATATACTTTTTGCCGTTATCATGTAGGATCGAGGCATCGAATCCGGAAGAATGAAGGTATACCGGCTCACACCAGGGTCCTTTGATATCCTTCGCAGTGATCAGATAATTGTTTACATCAAAATATCTTGCGTTCATGGAATTCATGACTCCGTAGATCACATAAAACAGATCTTCCTCTTCACAGTATGTGAGACATGGCGCCCAGATACCTTTTGCAGAAGGAAGCTTTTTTAAATTAACTGTTTCATCGTCTGTGAGAACATGGGTATACAACTCCCAGTTTTTTAAATCTTTTGAATGGTATATGGGGATTCCGGGAAACCATTCAAAGGTTGATACTGCCAGATAATAATCATCCCCTTTTCTGCAAATGCATGGGTCGGGATTAAAACCCGGTAGTATGGGGTTTTTTATCATTTTATCCTGTCCGTTCATCATTCTTCCTCCAAAATGACAGCATCCCAGTCTTTTAGGGGTATTCTGTCTCCTTTCCTATAACTGTTTCCGTCTAATATATTTTTCACCCGGTCATAGGGGCATAAAATGGTGGTTTCTTCCTCTGAATAGTGAAGTACATAGTGAATTTTTTTATTATCCTGATTCACTCCACTGCGAATGATCACCGGAAAGCATACATCCGGTATGGAATCAGAAAGACCTACATCTTTTACAGCCATCTTTAATATTTCTTTTACAATATCCTTATCTGTATAACAGCCGATGTAATAAGTGCTGCCCTTATCGTAATCTGCCTGAGTGATTCCCGCATACTTTCCCCAGTATTTATGCTCATAGGACGCCAGCACCCTGGCTCCTTCTGTATGAAGCAGTTCTGCAAAGTACTGTACCGGCCTGCCTTTTATTTTCGCAGTTCCCGGTTCCGTAAACTGGTTGTAGTGAATTTTGAAGCATTCATGGAGCAGATGAGGCTGTGTGTCCGGATAAACGCTTAAATATTCATTGGAAACAAAGGATTTAAAGGTGCTGACTAATACTCCTCCGTTGGAAACGAATGCTTTTAACTGCTTACATTTATCTTCTGTAATGCTATACAGAGCAGGTGTCACAATCATCTGGTATTTAAAAGGATCCAGACCGTTGACATCCACTACATCACATTCCATATTTAACTCATAGAGACTGTCATACATCCATCTCACCACATCGTTATAGCTTAAATCCCTGTCTATAGGGAACCATTCCAGTGCTTGAAGGGACTGATTGTCAACTACCAGCGCAATTTTATTGTCTTTTCTCAGATTCAGAAGACTATTTCCCTTCTTTTTCCACTGTTTTCCGATCTCACATGCCTCTACATATGGGGGATTGACTGCCAGATCATGGCTTAAAAGCCCTTTCCAGTAGGTCTCATATCCATTGTGAATGGAATGCCAGTTCCAATACATGATTCCGTCTGCTCCGCTTGCCAGATGGCTGTAAGCATGCAGCTTTAACTGTCCTGGATAAGGCGTCCAGTATTTAAACGCCTGAGCCTGACATTCCAGTACCAGATAATTACTTTCTTTTAAAGAGCGTATGGAATCTCCGCCAAAAGCGATTTCTGCTCCGGTCAGCCGATCCTGGGTGTGATGATAGATATCAGTACCGGCAATTGTTACCGCAGCTGCAGCTTCATAATGATTAATATCTGGCTGGACACCATAGGAATATCCATCCTGAGCAATATCTGCTCCGAATTTCTTCCACTGGAAATCAAAATTGTGGGTAATAAACTGATCTTCTCTTTTATATTCTTTTACTATTTCCGACTGCCATAAGAGAAATCCAGCTGCAAGGCTTCTCTTAAAACGTTCAAATTCGCAGGATAAACCAGCATTGATACAGCCATTCATATCGGGAAAATCATTCCAGTCATGGATGGAATTGCTCCAATAGGCAAGGCCGAAGGTTTCATTCAACCGGTCAGTCGTAATAAATTTCTGCTGCAGATGTTCCACAAACAGCGTTTGCACCAATTCTGATGAGGTACCATAATGCTTCGTTTCATTGTCAATCTGAAAGCCAGTGACGCATGGATGACCTGCGGTATGTTCAAGCAGTCTGCGAATTACCCGTTCTCCATAAAAACGGTAGGCAGGATTCATTATATCCATAGCCTGTCTACGCCCATAAACAGCCTGTCCCGCTTTCGTCTTTACCATTATGTTCTTATCCTTTTTTTCCAGCCAGCTTGGGATGGCGTATGTGGGCGTACCGATAATTACCTCCATCCCCTTCTTTTCGGCAGCTTCCAGAACCCGGTCAATATAGCTGAAATCATAAATTCCATCGGAAGGTTCCAGAGTACTCCATGTGGATTCCGCAATCCGAACCACATTCATCCCTGCCTCACACATCATGGATAAGTCTGTCTCCACTCTGTCATAAGGCATATATTCCGGGTAATATGCAGTTCCAAACAAAAGAGCTTTTCTTTGATATCCAGTATTATCTTTCATCAGTTCTCCAATCTGTGTTTTCCTGCTGATAAATCTGAAACTATTTTATCATATTTTTTATCAAGATCAAATAACAAGAGACAGACAACCCCGATTCCCATGGTAAGAGCCGGTATCCAGATAAACGCCCAGTCAATTGCGGCTAAGGATGCCCCACTCTGCACTGCCTTGTCTGCATGGAACCCGCCTGCTGCCAGTACCCAGCCAAGTGCTGCCGTTCCAATACCGGAACCAACTTTCATACAGAAGGAAGATGCCGCATTTCCCATTCCAGCTGTACCATATCCGTTATACCATTCTCCGTATGTAATGGCATCCTGCAAAAGCCCGAACATACACGCTCCCGATAACCCGAATCCGATTCCCTTGATTACTGACATGGCACTGATATAGGTTATGTTATAAGACATTCCTGTTAAAGCAAATCCCAGAGTTGCAACTGTAAGACCTGTAAGCATCAGCTGCTTCTTTGTAAATTTCTTCATTAGAAACGGTGTAATGAATAAGGTTATGATCTGGGACATGGACAGGAAGTTGGAAACAGGTGTAAAATAGTTGGCATCTCCCAGACGGTACTGTGCAAAATAAACCGCAGATCCAAAGAAACAGGACATCATAAAATACAGGGCGAAAATGGCAATTACAAGTAAAATCCAGTATTTATTCACTAATAACCCTTTTATGCCCTTGGCAAACGATATTTTTACTTCCTGGTTTTTCTCTGATTCTTCATCTATTACCCGCTCTTTGCACGCTGCAAATGTGAAGAGATTGATTACAATAAATATAATCATCAGAATGATCATGGTAATCGTCCAGCCCTTCTGGCTGTATTTATTCCCACCGCCAAAGTAACCGGTCATTTTTAAGACCACTGTATTAATGGTCATTGTACCTGCTGTTGCCAGAAGATTTCTGAAATTGCCCAGTAGTCCTCTCTCATACTGGTTGGTTGTCATCAGACCATGCATGGTTGCATATGGAATGTTGATTCCGGTATAAAATATGGTGGAAACAAGATTATAAGTCAGGAACATGTATACCAGCTGCGCCTTACCCTCCATGCTTTGAGGCACGGTAAACATCAAAACTGTGCACACGGCAAGAGGCACACATAATCTGGCAAGCCAGGGACGGGCTTTTCCCCATTTGCTTTTCGTATGGTCTACAATGTATCCCATCGCAAGATCCGAGACACCGTCAAAAAATTTTGATATAGCAATAATTCCTGCTGCAGCTGCTGCACTCGCCCCCACTACATTGGTATAATAAACCAGCAGGAATGCGCTGATTGCGGAATAAACCAGATTTCCGGCGTAATCTCCCATACCATA
>SVDS01000002.1 GCA_015057715.1 Paenibacillaceae bacterium | reverse complement strand
TCCTATGAATCCGTGTTTCGCTACATAAGAACCGGGCTGGTAGTTTCACAGGATCAGACGGACCAGGCGGACAGGCTGGAAAATTACGTCATAGCCATGGGAATCAGAGGATTTAAAAAATGGAACGCTGAGTTTGAGGGCTGGTATAAAGGAGCAAGGGAGCTGAATCTTCTGGAATTAAATCAGTTTAAAGGGGAATTGATGGAACCTCTTCATCATCTGCGTGAGGAATTTAAAAGAGAAGATTCTACCGTAAAAACCATGACTGCGGCTGTGACTGCACTTTTAATGGAGACAGGCATTGAAGAAAAGATGCTTGGTTTTGAGAAAAAGTTTCAGGAGATGGGGGAATTCGCACTTGCCAAGGAATACGGTCAGGTTTATGGGCTGGTAATGGATTTATTTGACCGCCTCGCCGGACTGTTAGGAGACGAACATGTAAGCAGAAGAGAATACGGTGAGATTTTAGATGCCGGTTTTGCTGAGATTAAAGTTGGCGTAATTCCAGCTGCTGTGGACCGGGTTGTTGTGGGAGATATTACAAGAACACGTCTGGACCATATTAAGGTTCTTTATTTTGTAGGAGTCAACGATGGACTGGTTCCGGTAAAAAAAGAGAAGGGAAGCTTATTTACAGACAGGGAAAGGGAATTTTTATCGGATCATGAGATAGAACTGGCTCCCACCTCCATGGAAGAAGGGTTCCGGCAGAGATTTTATCTGTATCTGGCACTGACAAAGCCGGAGAAAGAGCTGGTGTTATCCTATGCAGCCATGGACGGAAGCGGGAAGAGTATGCGCCCCTCTACCTTAATCGGAGAATGTAAGAAGCTGTTTCCAGGATTAAAGGAACAGGCCCCGGGGGAGGCGGGTGTTCCTTTAAATTATCGTGAAGCGAAGAGCCAGCTGGCAGATGGTATGAGGGAGTGTGGAAAGAACGGAGGGGACTTAAGGCTTCTGGAACTGTTAAAAGCGTTTCTTTCCTCGCCGGATCATAAGGAGGAAGCCAGACAGCTGGTGGAGGCAGCTTTTTATGTATATCAGCAAAAAGGCATTGGAAAAGCGGCTGCCAAGGCTTTATACGGCTCCGTTATCAATGGAAGTGTGACCAGAATGGAGCAGTATGCTTCCTGTGCATATGCCCATTTCTTAAGTTACGGTCTGGAACTGATGGAACGTCAGGAATATGAGCTGGCTGCCATGGATATCGGTAATCTCTTTCATGATTCCATTGATTTATGGTTTGCGCGGATGAAGGAAGAAGGCAGGGATTTTAAAACGCTGACAGAAGAGGAACGAAAGACCATGGTACACGAGTGTGTAACCAAAGTGACAGAGGAATATGGCAACACCGTTTTAAAAAGTTCTGCAAGAAATGCATACCTAGCAGGCAAGGTGGAGCGGATCACAGACAGAACGGTATGGGCGCTGTCCGAGCAGCTGAAAAAAGGGGATTTTACTCCTGTTGGATTTGAAGTATCCTTTTCTGCAGACGATCATTTAAAAGCCATGAGACTGCCTTTGTCAGGGGATGAGGCCGTTCATTTAAAGGGGCGGATTGACCGCATGGACTTATGTGAGGATGAAGAGGCTGTTTACGTTAAGATTATTGACTACAAATCAGGAAGTACAGCGTTTGATTTAACTTCCCTTTATTATGGACTACAGCTTCAGCTTGTGGTCTATATGGATGCAGCGCTGGAGATGGAAGAGAGGAAAAGACCGGATAAGCAGGTGATCCCTGCCGGAATCTTTTATTACAACATCAACGATCCGGTTGTGGATAAAGACGGTGAGATGACACAGGAAGAGATATCAGACAGAATTTTAAAGCAGCTTCGTATGAATGGTCTGGTTAACACCGATTTAAATGCAATAGCTCACCTGGATCATGAGATTGAATCAGAATCCGACGTAATTCCGGTTGCCATGAAGAATGGAATCATTCAGGAGGCACGGTCTTCGGTAGCCGGAGGAAACCGTTTTTCAGCCTTGAGGCAGTACGTTCAGGAAACACTGAAGACGGAAGGAAAGGAGATTTTAGAGGGGGTCATTGATGTAAACCCCTATAAACAGGGAAATAAAACGGCTTGCGATTACTGCCCCTACCATGCAGTCTGCGGGTTTGATTTAAAGACACAGGGATACGGTTTCAGGAAATTTAAGGCTTTAAAATCCGAGGAAATATGGCCGGTTATCGAAGGAGAAGCAGAGGAAGGAGACGAACATGGCAATCACCTGGACAGAGGAACAGAAAGCAGTCATTGAAAGCAGAAACAGAAATCTTCTGGTATCGGCAGCAGCCGGCAGCGGTAAAACAGCTGTTCTGGTGGAACGCATTATCCGTATGATTACGGAGGGAGAGAATCCCCTTAAAATCGATCAGCTTCTTGTTATGACATTTACAAAGGCAGCAGCCGATGAGATGAGGGAGCGTGTCTTAAAGGCGGTGGATGAAAAACTGATGGAGCAGCCGGATAACGAGCACCTTCAGATGCAGGCAGCCATGATTCCCTATGCCCAGATTACCACCATAGACAGCTTCTGCCTGGGTATCATCAGAGAGCATTACAGCCGGTTAGACATTGACCCGGCTTTTCGTGTGGGAGATGAGGGAGAACTGATTCTTCTACGGGGAGATGTGATGAAGGAGATGCTGGAAGAATTTTATGAAGCAAAGGATCCTTCCTTTGAATGCTTTGTAGAGACCTATGCTTCCGGTAAGACAGACCGGGGAATTGAAGATTTTATCATGCAGGTATACCGTTTTTCCCAAAGTAATCCCTGGCCTAAGGAGTGGCTTGATAACTGCAGGCAGGAGCTTACAGCCTGTGATATGAAACACATGAAGGATACCGCCTGGATGAGGTTTCTGATGGAGGATGCTGCCCTGCTGCTTGAGGAGCTGTTAATCCAGACAGAAGCAGCCATGGAGATTTGCCAGGAGGAAAATGGACCGGAAGCATATCTTCCCATGCTGGCAAGTGATGCTGCGATGCTAAGATCTCTTGGGGAAGCAGAGGATTATGAGTGCTTAAACAGCCGTCTGAAAGAGGTATCCTTTGTAAGACTTGCTTCTATACGAAGCAAGGACATCGATCAGGAAAAAAAGGCCGCTGTCACTGCAGTCAGGGACAGAGTGAAAAAGGGCATTGGAAAGCTCTGCGATCTGTACTGCTTTGAATCTCCCGAAGAAGTGGGAGCGGATATGGAAGGGACTAAAGAAGCTGTTTTCATGCTTCTTCACCTGGCAGAAGAATATTCCCGCAGATACCAGGAGAAAAAGAAGGAACGCAACCTGGTGGACTTTAATGATCTGGAACATTATGCCCTGGAGATTCTTTTAAAGGAAGAAGACGGAATCAGGGTTCCTTCAGAAGCCGCTGACGAATTCAGCCGCCAGTTTGAGGAAATCCTGGTAGATGAATATCAGGACAGCAATGAGGTACAGGAAGCGCTGATCAACAGCATTTCAAGAGAACGGTTTGGCAGTCCCAATGTTTTCATGGTAGGAGATGTGAAGCAGAGTATCTACCAGTTCCGTCTGGCAAGGCCACAGCTGTTCTTAGACAAGTATCAGAGGTACTCCAGTGAGGAAGGAAGCTATCAGAAGATTGAGCTTCATCAGAATTTCCGAAGCAGAGAGTCAGTACTTACCAGCATCAATGAGGTATTTTATCAGATTATGACAAAAAATCTGGGAAATATCCGTTATACAAAGGAGACGGCACTTCACCCTGGAGCAGTTTTTCAGGAATCAGAAGGCCGTGCAGGAGAGAAGACGGAGCTGCTTCTGATTCATGGTTCTTCCGAACAATTAAAACAGCTTGACGAAGATAGTGCTGATTATACTGGCAGAGAAGCAGAAGCAAAGGTAATTGCTTCAAAAATCAGGGAACTGACAGATCCGGATAGGGGACTTCTTGTCTTTGATAAAAATCTGGAACAGACAGGAGGATATCGGATCTGCCAATACTCTGATATTGTTATCTTATTAAGAAGCTTAAGCGGCTGGGCAGAGGAATTTGTCAATATTTTGATGAATGAGGGGATTCCTGCCCATGCAGAGCGTAAAACTGGGTATTTTTCCGCTTCAGAAGTGGAGACAGTCCTTTCCATGCTGAATATTATTGATAATCCCATGCAGGATATTCCCCTGGCTGCAGTCTTTAAATCTCCCATAGCAGGAATTGCAGACCAGGAGATGGCCCATCTGCTGGCTGTATGGAAGAATGCTGCAAAGAAGGGGCAGGACCGGGGGATTTACGGAGCGTGGCAGCATTATTTAAAGGAGTATGAAGATAGGGAAGATGAAAGTGCTCCTGAGCTTTATGAGAAGCTGCTAAGATTCACCCGGGAGCTTTCTCAGTACAGGGAAAAAGCCGCCTATCTATCCATTCATGAGCTTCTTTATGACATATATGAAGAAACTGGGTATTTCGACTACGTTTCCGCCATGCCGGGAGGAGAGGTGCGAAGGGCCAACCTTGCCATGCTGGTGGAAAAGGCAGCTGCCTATGAACAGACCAGTTACAGAGGGCTGTTCCACTTTATCCGGTATATTGAAAATCTGAAAAAATATGATACGGATTTTGGAGAAGCATCTCTTCTGGGAGAAGAGAATACGGTTCGTGTTATGAGTATTCATAAGAGCAAGGGTCTGGAGTTTCCAGTTGTATTTCTGGCGGGAATGGGGAAAAAATTTAACAAACAGGATGCTTACGGAAAACTTCTCATCGATCCTGATCTGGGAATTGGTACCGATTACATGGATCTGGAAAGACGAATTAAGGCACCAACCTTAAAGAAACACGTCTTAAAGAGAAAAACGGAACTAAGCGCCCTTGGAGAAGAACTTCGAGTCCTTTATGTTGCCATGACAAGGGCCAAGGAAAAGCTTATCATGACTGGCTTAGACCGGTATCTGGATAAAAAGTTTGAGCGTTATGCAACCGTAATGAGAGCCCAGGGCCAGATCCCCTTTTCCTTCCTCTCCGGGGCAGATTCTTATTTAGACTGGCTTTTAATGAGCCTGTCTGGTAAATATTCTCCCACAGGTATATTGTCTGAAGACGGGCAGGATACGGGGAATTTAATTATGAAGGAGCTGACAGTTTCCGGTCTTGTTATGGGGGAAATGAACCGGCAGGTAAGCAAGAAACTGACGAAAGAAAGTTTCCTGAGGCTGGATACCAAAATAAGCTATGACCAGGATTTTGAAACAGGCTTAAAGGAGGCACTTTCCTATTTTTATCCTTATGAAGAGGATATAAAACTTCATACCAAGCTCACTGTTTCTGAACTGAAAAAGCAGGGGCAGTTCTTAGATGAAGAAGAAAGTGATTTTCTTCCCACAATTCCAGCTTTTTTAAGAGAGGAAATAGAAGAAGAAAAGACGGGAGGTGTGCGCCGGGGTACAGCCTATCACCGTGCTCTGGAACTTCTGGATTTTTCAAAGGTGAAGACGGCACAGGACTTAACCCTGGCACTGGAGAATCTAAAAAGCGATGGCCGGCTAAGTGAAGAAAGCTTTGCTCTGCTTTCCATTTCCCAGCTCCTTGCATTTATAAAATCACCGTTAGGAAAGCGTCTGGCAGCAGCTCAGGAGAAAGGCCTGTTAAAGCGGGAACAGCAGTTTGTGATCGGGATACCGGCCAGGGAGATGGATGTGGCCGATTCCGATGAACGTATCCTCATACAGGGAATCATTGACGCTTATATGGAAGAAGAGGGGCAGCTGGTTTTAGTAGATTATAAAACAGACTTTTTGAAAGAAGGGCAGGAGTCCGTTCTTTCTGACCGCTATGGAATCCAGATGGAATATTACAGGCGGGCTCTGGAGCAGATTACAGGCAAAACAGTGAAGGAGAGGATTATCTATTCCTTCGCGCTGAAGAAAGAAGTTGTCATAAACTGACCACAAATTGAGTAGAATGGAGATGGTGCTATATGATACCTGACAGTGAAGTAAGATTAACCCAGATGACGAAAACAGCCGGTTGTGCCGCGAAGATCGGCCCAGGAACTCTGGCTGGAATTCTGGAACATTTACCCAAGTTTCATGACCCCAGTCTTCTGGTTGGAATTGAAACCTCTGACGATGGTGCAATTTATAAGGTAAGTGAGGAACTGGCACTGATTCAGACCCTGGACTTTTTCACACCAGTGGTTGATGATCCCTATACATTCGGCCAGATCGCCGCTGCCAATGCCCTCAGTGACATTTATGCCATGGGGGGAGAACCCAAAGTTGCTTTAAACATTGTGGCATGGCCCAACTGCTTAAATCCGGCAATTCTGGGGAGGATATTAGAAGGCGGTGCGTCAAAGGTTTTAGAGGCAGGTGCTGTACTGGCAGGAGGTCATTCCATTCAGGATGATGAACCAAAGTATGGGCTTAGTGTGACGGGATTTGTCCACCCGGATAAGGTTTTTAAAAACTGCGAAGCCAGACCGGGAGACATCTTAATTCTTACAAAACCTCTTGGTACCGGTATTATAAATACTGCGGTAAAGGCTGATTTAGCTTCACAGGAGGCAAAAGATGAAGTGATAAAGGTGATGACTTCCTTAAACCGTAAGGCAAAACAGGTGATTGAACGGTATGATGTACACAGCTGCACCGATGTGACGGGTTTTGGTCTGGCTGGGCATGCCGTTGAGATGGCTGAGGGCAGCGGGGTGACCCTGGTTATTTCTGTCAAAGATCTTCCTGTACAAAAGGAGGCCTTTGAGCTTGCAAGGATGGGCCTGGTGCCGGAAGGGGCGTATAAAAACCGCAACTATACCAGTGATCATGTGGATTACGCAGATACAGAGGAATGTATGATTGATATATTCTGCGATCCCCAGACTTCGGGAGGACTTTTGATCAGTGTATCCAGGGAAGACGGAGAGCAGATTATGAAAGATTTTGCACAGGCGGACATGGAGACAACATGCCGGATTATCGGTGAAGTTACGAAGAAACAGGAAAAATCAGTAAAACTGAGGAACCATTTATGATTTATCTGGATAATGCAGCCACTTCCCTGCAAAAACCTGAGGAAGTAGGAAAGGCAGTAGCCGACGCCATACTTCATATGGGGAATCCGGGCAGAGGCATTCATGGCGCTTCCCTTGATGCAGCCAGGATGATCTATGATACCCGGAGTCTGATATCCCGGCTGTTTCATGCAAAGAGTCCCAGCCAGGTAGCATTTACAGCAAATTCTACAGAGAGTCTGAACCTGGCAGTGGAAGGAATTTTCCGTCCTGGAGATCATGTAATTACCACCATGATGGAACACAATTCCGTGCTTCGCCCTCTTTACCGTATGGAAGAAAAAGGGGTGGAGCTTACCATTTTACCTGCAGATAAACAAGGCTGCATCAATTATGAGGACTTTGAGAGGGCATTTAAGAGTAATACAAGAGCTGTAGTATGTACTCATGCTTCCAATTTAACTGGAAACGTCAATGACCTGGAGAAGATTGGGAAAATTTGTAAAAAGCTTGGAATCTTATTCCTTTTAGATGCTTCACAGACAGCCGGAGTATTTGATATTGATATGGAACAAATGGGAATTGATGTGGTCTGCTTTACTGGACACAAGGGATTATTAGGTCCTCAGGGAACAGGAGGGATCTGTGTACGGGAAGGGCTTGACATTCAGCCGCTGATTGTAGGCGGAAGCGGAGTGCAAAGCTTTTTAAGGACACAGCCGGAGCAGATGCCGGAGCGACTGGAAGCAGGTACCTTAAACTGTCATGGCCTGGCAGGGCTTCATGCAGCACTTCTCTATATCGGGCAGACGGGGATGGAGTTTATCCGTAAGCGGGAACAGTGTTTGATGAGACAGTTTTATGAAGGGGTGAAGGATATTCCGGGCGTCATGGTTTACGGGGATTTTTCCTTAGAGAGCCTTGATAAGCGGGCACCTGTTGTTACCCTGAATATAGGGGATTACGATTCTGGTGAAATAGCAGACGAACTGGCGGTTTCTTATGAGATCTATGCAAGAGCAGGTGCACATTGTGCTCCCCTGATGCATCAGGCGCTGGGAACCGAAAAGCAGGGGGCAGTACGGTTTTCCATGTCTCACTTTAATACAGAAGAGGAAATTGATCAGGCGGTAAAAGCAGTCAGAGAATTGAGCAGACATTGACAGGAGACAGGATGAGGCAGAAAGAATTAAAGACTGTAGTGACATTTCATACCGTTACGGAAGCGATTGCCATGGAGACGGCGTGTATGAAAGAAGCGATTCCGGGAAGAATTATTCCGGTACCAAGAGAGATTAAGGCAGGCTGCGGACTTTCCTGGGCGATGCCTGCTGACTGGGCCGGAAACATCAGCCAATGGATGGAAAAGAAAGACCTTTCCTGGGAATCTGTAGGGGAGTATTTCATTTAGAGTTTTAAATTCTGGATATGCAATTAATAGAAGAAAAATAGTCGGAAAAATGCCGCATTAATATAGAAAAGACAGCATTTAAAGACAAATGATTTAAAACAAAATTGGCATTGACAAATAGTTTTACAATATGTTATAGTCAACCTGTCAGAGGTCACAAAATTTGTTAAGTATCAGTATTCAAGAAACTTATATATGCTCATAATTGGATGAGTGTTTCTACCAACTACCGTAATAGTTGTCTATAAGTTTCCTCGTGATGGGAAGGCGGCTTTTTTAGCTGTGCTATTTGTGTTCACGTTTGGAGCGACAGAATGAGACGGTAGTTTTTTATTGCTTGGTTTTTAGGAACGTTGCAATTTGGCTGCCGTATTTTTGTTTGTGCGGAACAGGAGGTTCTATGACCGGTGATGGAAATTTTATACTAAAAGGAAACATTTGCTACAGTGAGGATGTCCACACGTTAAAAACGGTGGAACAGGGTTTTTTAATATGCCAGAATGGGAAGTCAGCCGGAGTATTCAAAAGCATACCGGAACAGTTTCAGGACTTTTTGCTGATTGACTGTGACGATAAGCTGATTATACCGGGACTAGTTGATCTTCATATCCATGCGCCGCAATATTCATTCCGCGGTCTGTCCATGGATTTAGAACTGTTAGACTGGCTGAATACCAATACGTTTCCGGAGGAAGCCAGATATGGCGATCTGGAATATGCAAAAAAGGCCTACCAGATATTTGCAGAAACGATGAAGAAAAGCGGGACTACGAGAGCCTGTATCTTTGCCACCATCCATGGACCGGCCACAGAGCTGTTAATGGATCTCATGGAAGATACTGGTTTAAAGACCATGGTTGGAAAGGTCAATATGGACCGGAATGCGCCGGATTATCTATGTGAGTCCAGTGCACAGGCGTCAGAAGCGGAGACTCTTTTATGGCTTTCCCATACAAGAGAGAAGTATAAGAATGTAACTCCTATTCTCACACCCAGATTTATTCCGTCCTGCACCGATGATCTCATGGAACGGCTGGGAAGGCTTAAGAGGAAATACAGACTTCCGGTTCAATCCCATTTGTCGGAGAATCTAAGTGAGATTGAATGGGTGAAGAGCTTGTGTCCCAGTACCGGGTGTTACGGCGAAGCTTATGATCAGTTCGGCATGTTCGGTGGGGAGGAAAAGACTGTGATGGCACATTGCGTCTATTCGTCTGAACAGGAGATCGAGCTGATGAAAAAGCGGGGAGTTTATGTTGCTCATTGTCCCCAGTCCAACACCAACCTTGCTTCCGGCATTGCGCCCATCCGTGCCTATCTGGACCTGGGATTAAAGACAGGCCTGGGTACCGATGTAGCGGGAGGAAGCAGTGAGTCCATATTCCGTGCCATGGCAGATGCCGTATCGGTATCAAAGCTTCGGTGGCGCCTTGTGGATTCCTCATTAAAGCCTGTTACGTTTGAGGAGGCATTCTACCTGGGAACCATGGGAGGAGGCTCTTTCTTTGGAAAAGCAGGCAGCTTTCTGGAAGGTTATGAGTTTGATGCTCTGATTCTGGATGACAGCAGTATAAGTCATCCCCAGCCCCTTAATACGAGGGAACGGCTGGAACGTTTTATCTATCTGTCTGACGACAGACACATCGCGGGGAAGTATGTGGAAGGGAAACGAATTTTTTAGAGCACCTAAGGAGGTAGGAAGTATGGAACGAAATACCAATGTTGGATTTTTTGAAAAAGTGTTTCATTTATCTAAGAATCACACAGATGTGAAAACTGAGGTGGTAGCCGGAATCACTACATTTATGACGATGGCTTACATTCTGGCAGTGAACCCAAGTATTCTTGGAGCAGCAGGAATGGACAGCGGTGCAGTTTTTACTGCTACAGCGCTGGCATCTTTAGTTGCAACTCTTTTAATGGCAGGTCTGGCAAATTACCCGTTTGTTCTCGCACCGGGAATGGGTCTTAATGCTTACTTTGCCTATACCGTAGTACTGAATATGGGTTATACCTGGGAGATGGCTTTAGCAGCTGTATTTATTGAAGGTATTATCTTTATTCTTCTTTCCCTGACCAGTGTCCGGGAGGCGATATTCAATGCAATTCCCATGAATTTAAAACATGCGGTATCCGTTGGTATCGGTTTATTCATTGCATTTATCGGACTTCAGAATGCAAAGGTAGTGGTTGACGGAGCGACTCTTGTAACCATGTATTCTTTTAAGGGTTCTCTTGCTGATGGAACGTTCCATTCTGTAGGAATTACAGTATTACTTGCCATAATCGGCATTCTTCTTACGGCAGTACTGGTTGTAAAGAATGTAAAAGGTAATATCTTATGGGGTATTTTGGCAACTTGGGCACTTGGCATGATCTGTCAGGCTGTGGGCTTATATCAGCCAAATCCGGAACTTGGCATGTACAGTGTATTCCCGGATTTCTCAAGAGGTTTTGGAGTTCCAAGTATGGCACCAACTTTATTTAAACTGGATTTCTCAAAGATTTTGTCAGTGGATTTCCTGGTAGTCATGTTTGCATTTCTGTTCGTTGATATGTTTGATACACTGGGGACTTTAATCGGAGTAGCTTCCAAAGCAGATATGCTTGATAAAGATGGAAAGCTTCCTCAGATCAGAGGCGCTTTATTGGCAGACGCTGTTGGAACTTCTGTAGGTGCTATATTTGGTACCTCAACAACTACAACGTTTGTAGAAAGTGCTGCAGGAGTAGCAGAAGGCGGAAGAACCGGATTAACAGCAGTAGTAGCAGCCATACTGTTTGGCTTATCCCTGTTTTTATCTCCGATTTTCCTTGCAATTCCATCTTTTGCAACTGCGCCAGCTTTGGTTGTTGTAGGATTCCTTATGATGACATCTGTTACCAAGGTTGACTTTTCTGACTTTACGGAAGCGCTTCCAAGTTATATTGCAATCATTGCCATGCCGTTTATGTACAGCATTTCTGAGGGTATTGCCATGGGCGTAATCTCTTATGTGTTTATTAACGTTGTTACAGGCAATGCAAAGAAAAAGAAAATAAGTCTGCTCATGTATATTTTAGCCGTATTATTCGTGCTGAAATATGTACTGATCTGATAGATTTAAGAAAAGGCGGTGACAAATCATTCACCAGGTATATTACCTGAATGAATGATTGTCACCGCCTTTTTCATGTTTATAATCAGTTTAATAAAACAATGGCCAGATTTAAATATCCAGCAAATGTAACCCATAAAAGGTAAGGAATCTGTATAAGGGCAGCTGTCTGATTGACACTGGAAAACGCCCTGATCATGCGAATAATAAAATACCATAAAACCAGAAGAATCAGAAATGCCAGAAGATAATTCTGCAGGTTAAAGAAAACAATACTCCAGATAAAATTAAGTGCCAGCTGGATTCCATAAATCTGCAACGCTTCCTTTTTTTTCGGAGATGATGACTGTGCAATTAAGTAAGATCCCAACCCCATTAGCAGATACAAGATCGTCCAGACAATAGGGAAGATCCACCCAGGAGGGGAAAGCGGGGGCTGGTTTAAATTTTTGTATACCATCATGCTGTTTTTTGTAAGAAATCCAGCCAGTGCACCAACTGCCAGAGGTAGTACCAGGAAGAAAATTAATTTTTTTCGATTTGCATTCATAGGAATCTCCTGTTCCATTCATTAATATAATCTATTCCACGATTATATTAATTATTTCCCGTTTTTAGGCAAAATAATATTTAAAAAGATTGCTACTAATGTTGCAACAACCACAGGAGAACGGCCAAAGATAGTGACTACCCAGGCTGGAAATGTAGAAAGAGCAGCTGTAGCCTGGGATATTCCCATTCCAAGTGCAGCAGCAAGTCCTACGATGGAAGAATTCCGGTAGTTCATCTCTTCAGAAGTCACCAGCTTCATACCCGTCATGGCGATGGAGGCAAATACAGATACAGTAGCACCTCCTAATACGCACTGAGGAATTGTGGTAAGCAAAGCAGAAAACTTGGGAATCAGACCTGCAGCCAGCAAAAAGACAGCAGTTAATCCCATGACGCAGCGGTTGACCACCTTAGTCGTAGTCACGATACCTACGTTCTGGCTGTAGGTAGCGGTTGGCAGACCGCCCAAAAGTGCTCCCAGAATATTTGTTACACCGTAACCCATAATTCCGCCCTGTAATTCCTTATCCGTAGGCTCTCTGTCGATGGAGCCGCTGGTGGTGGCGGTAAAGTCTCCGATTGCCTGAACGGAGTTAATGGCAAATAAGAGTCCGATGGCAATACAGGAAGAGGGTTCAAATATGATTCCAAAATGAAGGGGTCTAGGAATGGAAAACAGGGAAGCAGCAGCGATGTTGGAAAAACTCACCATTCCAAAAAACAATGCAGTTACATATCCCACGATAATGCCAATGAGAATGGAAGCCAGTTTATAAATTCCTTTACCAAAATGATTGAGAACCGTGACGACCGTCAGGGTAATAAATGCAACAGTCCAGTTCTGCCACGATCCGTATGAGGGATTTGAAACACCGCCTGCCATATAGTTAATGGCAGTTGGGTAAAGAGAAAGTCCTATGGTAAAAACTACAGTTCCGGTAATTAATGGGGGGAAGAATTTCCGGATCCGCATAACAGAGATACCTACCACGAATGCCACGATACCGCCAACGATCTGAGCTCCCAGAATGGCAGATATGCCATAATCTGCGGCAATGGACTGCATACTTGGGACGTATGCAAAACTGATACCCAGGATAACAGGGAGGGAGGCTCCAAGGTGGAATCCTTTCTTTTTCCCGATGGGAAAAAGCTGGAGGAGGGTGGAAAGGGCCGAAACTACCAGGGCAGCCTGTATCAGGATGACCCGTTCAGAAGCTTCCAGTCCTACGATATTGGATACAATGATGGGTGGTGTGACGCAGCCGACAATCATTGCAACCAGATGTTGTATTGCAAGGGGGAGTGCGTGAGAAAACCTGGGGATTCCGTCGAGTTCAAAAATAGATGCATACTGCCTGTCAGATTGTCTCATAGTAAAATGTTCTCCTTTAACATGTTTTACTGTTGAATATGAGTTCCCGTACTTCCAAGTATTCCTTCTTTTGCTTTTTCTAACAGAGTGATGAGGGCCGTCCGCCCTTTCCTGGATTCCGCAAATTTTACTGCTGCCTCCACCTTGGGAAGCATGGAACCAGGTGCAAAGTGTCCCTCATTGATATACTGACGCGCCTCTTTTGCGGTTATATCATTCAGCCATAATTGATCAGGTTTGCCATAATTTAATGCGATTTTTTCCACGGCTGTCAGTATAATAAGAAGATCTGCGTTCAGTTCCTCAGCCAGGAGTTCGCTGGCAAAGTCTTTATCAATGACTGCGCTGGCGCCCTTTAAGTGATTTCCGTTTAAGGTCACAGGAATTCCACCGCCACCGCAGGCAATCACCAGCTGTCCGCTGTCCACCAAGGAACGGATCGCTTCAATTTCGATGATTTCCTGAGGTTTTGGAGAGGCAACCATTCGCCGGTATCCCCTGCCTGCATCCTCTTTCATTAAGTACCCGTATTTTTCCGATGCTTCCTTTGCCTGTTCTTCCGTCATAAAATGTCCAATGGGCTTGGTAGGATTTGAAAATGCGGGATCGTTTTCGTCCACACGGATCTGGGTAATCATGGTGGTCACCGGAATGTTTCTCATATTTCGGTTCACCAGTTCTTCTCTTAATGCATTTTGTAAATCATAACCGATATATGCCTGGCTCATGGCAACGCAGACGGAGAGAGGAGTGTTAGGCTGATTCGGATCTTCTCTGCATAACGCACTCATAGCGTTGTTGATCATTCCCACCTGAGGGCCGTTTCCATGGACAACCACCACCTCACAGCCTTCTTCAATCAGATCTACGATGGCTTTTGAGGTGATTTTGACTGCTGCCATCTGTTCCGGCAGGGTATTGCCGAGGGCGTTTCCGCCCAGGGCAATTACAATTCTCTTTTTTTTCTCCATATAAAGTGATCCCCTTGATTAGACTTAGAACTTACGAGGTGTTTTCTTTTCCTCCAGCTTTTTAAAGACTTCCTGGGGATTTTCAAATTTGCTTAAAAAGATCATAGCAGCGATTACATATGGCTTATAGCTGGCTTCTTTATAAAGCGGATTTCTGTAACGGTCAAATACGGAAGCTTCTACTTCTCCATCCTTACAGCTGATATCATTGATATCTGCAGGGAGACAGTGAAGATAGAGGGCTTTTCCATCCTTAGTCGTCTTCATCAGTTCTTCTGTACAGCACCAGTCCTTGTGATTGGCATTCTGAGCAAGAAGTTCCTTCTCAAGGGCTTTGATTCCATCCATATCACCGTTGCCGTAAAGATCGGTTCTTTTCTCCATGGCTGCAAATGGTGCCCAGCTCTTAGGATAAACGATATCTGCATCCTTAAATGCATCTGCCATATCATTTGATACACGGAAGGATCCGCCGGATTTTTCTGCATTGTTCTTTGCTACTTCTAAAACTTCAGGCATTACTTCGTAACCTTCCGGATGAGCCAGAACAACTTCCATTCCCATACGTGTCATTAATCCGATGACACCCTGAGGAACGGATAAGGGTTTTCCATAGGAAGGAGAGTAAGCCCAGGTCATGGCCAGTTTTTTACCCTTTAAATTTTCCATTCCGCCCATTTCATGAATGATATGAAGCATGTCAGCCATGGTTTGTGTGGGGTGGTCGATATCACACTGTAAGTTTACTAAAGCCGGCTTCTGTTCCAGAATTCCATCCTTATATCCTTCTGTTACCGCATCCGAAACATGGTGCATATAGGTGTTTCCTTTTCCGATATACATATCGTCACGGATACCGATCACATCTGCCATGAAGGAGATCATGTTGGCTGTTTCCCGGACAGTCTCTCCATGAGCAATCTGTGATTTTCCTTCGTCTAAATCCTGCACTTCCAGACCAAGAAGGTTGCAGGCAGAAGCAAAGGAGAAACGGGTACGGGTGGAGTTGTCGCGGAATAAGGAGATTCCAAGTCCGCTTTCAAAAACTTTAGTGGAGATGTTGTTTTCTCTCATAAAGCGGAGCGCGTCTGCAACGGTCCATACTGCTTCCAGCTCGTCATCTGTCTTTTCCCAGGTTAAAAAGAAGTCATTTTCATACATCTCCTTAAAATTTAAGGAATTCAGTTTGTCAATATAATCCTGTAAGGTTTTCATAATGTGGTATGCCTCCTGATTTTAGTTTTATTCTTTGCAGTAAACAGTGGGAAGTGCGGCATATACAGCAGCACAGGTAACAAGATCCTGTTTCCAGGTCTTTTCGTTTGGTGCATGGGCCTGGGCTTCTGCCCCTGGTCCAAAGCCGATGCATGGTATCTGGTTGCGTCCCATAATGGATACGCCGTTGGTGGAAAAGGTCCATTTGTCGGTGAGAGGGCGGGCAAGCCGCATGGAAACGGTTTCCTCTGCACCGATTCTGGTATCCCCGTATAAGGATTTATAAGCTTCCTCTAATGATCTGGTTACTTTATGATCCTCAGGAATGACCCAGGTAGGGAAGTAACATTCGATAGGATAGGTAAGGCCTTTATAGGAAGGACGGGAATACTCATACATGGAAACGATAACATCATCTCCGTATTTCTTAACATTTGGCAGATTGCGGATCTCGTCAAGACAGCTTTCCCAGGTTTCTCCTGCTGTCATGCGGCGGTCTAAGGAAACGGAACAGGAGTCGGCTACGGCACAGCGGCTTGGTGAAGTGAAGAAAATCTCTGAAACGGTAATGGTACCTTTTCCTAAAAAGTTTGCTTCTTTCCACTGCGGATTATGGGATTCATCAAGCATTTTAACAAGACCCTTGATTTCCTTGTCGTCAGCTGCATCATTTTCATTGAGGGAGCGGACATCCTGAAGAATATCAGCCATCTTATAGATTGCGTTATCACCACGTTCTGGTGCAGAGCCGTGGCAGGAAACGCCCTTTACGTCTACACGGATTTCCATACGGCCTCTCTGACCGCGGTAGATGCCACCGTCTGTTGGTTCGGTGGAGACTACAAACTCCGGACGGATCTTATCTTCATTGATGATGTACTGCCAGCAAAGACCATCGCAGTCTTCTTCCTGAACAGTACCGGTTACCAGAACGGTGTACTTGTCATTTAAGAGACCTAAATCCTTCATGATTCTGGCGCCATAAACAGCAGATACCAAACCGCCGCACTGGTCGGAAACACCTCTACCTCCAATTTCCACATCGGTTTCGTAGCCTTCGTAGGGATCAAAATTCCAGTTGGATTTATTGCCGATTCCTACGGTATCAATGTGGGCATCGAAACCGATCAGAGTTTCTCCTGTTCCCATAAAACCAAGCACATTGCCCATGGGATCGATCTCTACCTTGTCAAACTCAAGCGCCCGCATCTCCTGTGCAATCCGGTCAATATGAGCTTTTTCATCGCAGCTTTCCCCAGGAAATTTTACGATGTCACGCAGAAATTTTGTCATGTCTGCTTCGTAGCTTTTTGCTGCTTCTTTGATTTTCGCGTAATCCATGTTTTTTACCTCCAGTTTTTATAAAATGATTAACGTTCTTTTCCTTCCCAGACAATCGCCTTATAGCGGTCAGGATCAGTATCTCCCTCTGTTGAAAAAAGAAGAACTTTAGAATCTTTATTAAGTCCCAGATGCTCTCTTAAAGCCTTACAGGAGTCATCTCTCATAATAGAAGCAAGAACTCCAAACGGTGCGGCCCCTGATTCCCCTGATGTGACAGGCGTATCTCCCTTTATCGGCGCAGCAAGCATTCTCATACCTTCGGCAGCTGCCCAGTCTGGTGCTGAAATAAAGGTATCGGTATGATTCTTTAAAATATCCCAGGATATGGTATTGGGCTCTCCACAGGCAAGGCCAGCCATAATAGTCTGCATATCCCCATCCACGATCCGGATAGTACCGTCGCCGGCCTTTGCGCCTTCATAGAGACAGGCTGCCACATCTGCTTCTACCACGACACAGACGGGAGGATTCTCCGGAAAACGGTTTTTAAAATATCCAACCACTGCTCCTGCAAGAGATCCCACACCTGCCTGAACAAAGACATGGGTAGGTCTTTCGCATCCGTATTCCTTAAGCTGCTCGTCTGCTTCCATAACCATGGTACCATAGCCCTGCATGATCCATGCCGGGATTTCCTCGTAGCCATCCCAGGCTGTATCCTGAACCACCACGCCGTTATTTACCTTGGAAGCGGCATCTGCAGCCATGCGGACGCATTCATCGTAGTTGGATTCCTCAATGGTTACATCGGCTCCTTCCGCCTTAATATTATTAAAACGGTTTAATGTAGTGCCTTTTGGCATGAAGACAACGGCCTTTTGTCCAAGCTGTCTGGCAGCCCAGGCAACGCCTCTTCCATGGTTACCGTCGGTGGCGGTGAAAAAGGTAGCCTGACCGAATTCTTCCTTTAAAGCCTGTGAGGTCAGCACCTGATAGGGAAGATCTGAGACTTCCTTTTTTGTCTGCTTTGCCACATACTTTGCCATTGCATAAGATCCGCCTAAAACCTTAAATGCATTTAAGCCGAACCGGTAAGATTCATCCTTTATGTAAATCTCACCTAATCCCAGATGGTCTGCCATATGGGGTAGTTTTGTCAGAGGAGTCTCTTTGTACTGGGGAAAACTTTCGTGAAAGCTTCTCGCCTTTTTTATCTCCTCTGGTGACATAACAGGCAGATGTCTGTCATCGGTCTTTGGCATGGTGTTTACAGCCCATTCGATTGGTTTCATGTCTGCACATTCTCCTTTATTATAAATTAAAATCATTGGGTATCATTTGCCAGATGCTTAAGCTTTTTCTTTGTTAGCATCCATATAGCTGTATAAAGTAAACTTTGAGATACCAAAATAAGTGGAGACCTTGTCGCCTGATTTGGTAATGAGAAAAGCACCGGCGTCATTCAAATACTGGATTGCCTGAACCTTGTCATCTTTGCTCATTAAAGCAACTGGTTTTCCCACTAAAGCGACGGACTGTTCGATTAAGGTATCTAACAGATCGTTGACGTTATGGGTGATTTTTTTGGGTTCCCTGTTGTGATCTCCGGCAGTCTCTCCGGTGGAAATCAGAGACTTTACTGCATTTTCAATTGTAAGCAGTCCTGTGATGTCATAATTTAAGCCAAGGATGTAGTCAACCGTATTATCATTGCCTCTGATATACATGGTACTGGATTTTAAGATTCGTCCATCCTCGGTTCTTGTCAGGTAGGAAAGGCGGTCCTTTAAAAGATCAGGATCCTTTTTTAACGTCTCCAGAACAATTTCAGAAGGTCCGTCTCCGATTTTACGGTTGCTGACCTGGCCGTTTTCTATAAAAACGATGGAACTTTCCATGCTTTCGCCGCGAAGATCGTGAATGACCACCTCGCATTGGCTGCCGAAGTGAACAGCGACTCCCTGTGCAATCTGTGTCAGTAACTGAAGCTTTGAATCCATTCTTTTATCCTCCTTGCAGGATCATTAATAAATTCATCATAGCATAAAAAAATTTAATTACAAGTGGTTTTCTAAAAATTTTTTAGGTTTGCTAATTTTTTTTGTAATTCATGCTTGATTTTCTGAAAGTGAAATGATACACTGTTTTTAACAGAGAACCATGGTATAATGTGCATAAAAAAAAGAATTGAAACTGATTAAATGTAAGCAAATTGTAAAAATAAAGTATAAGACCCTGAAAATACTTCTGTGAGGTTTGTATACATAAGAAAATTAGCAATTTGCTTTCGTATCTTAGAAAAATGAAAAGGAGATGGAGACATGCTGATAATCGGTAATGGAAGAATGATCACCAGAGATCCGGAGAATCCGTTTCTGGAAGACGGTGCAGTAGGGATAGAAGATGGGGTCATAAAAAGGATTTGCACCACGGCTGAGATGAGAAAGGCATATCCACAGGCGGAATACATCGATGCCAGGGGAGGGGTAATCATGCCGGCCTTTATCAATACCCATGAGCATATCTATAGCTCTTTTGCCAGAGGACTGGCCATTGACGGGTATGATCCTCATGGTTTTTTGGAGATTCTTGACGGTCTTTGGTGGACGATTGATAAGAATCTGACATTAAATGATGTTTATTTAAGTGCCATGGCCACTTATGTGGATTCTATTAAAAACGGAGTAACAACGGTCTTTGACCACCATGCCAGTTTTGGGCAGATCACAGATTCCTTATTTAAGATTGAGGAAGCCGCTGGTAAAACCGGGGTGAGAACCTGCTTATGCTATGAAGTATCCGACCGTGGGGGAGAGGAAAAGGCAAAGGAAGGAATTCTTGAAAATGAGGCTTTTATCCGCCATGCTCTTTCCGATGAAAGCGATATGATTGCAGGCATGATGGGAATGCATGCCCAGTTTACCATATCGGATCGAACCATGGAATTTGCAGCAGCTCATAAGCCTGACGGAACAGGTTACCACATTCATGTGGCAGAAGGTATTGAAGATCTCCATGATTGTCTTAAGAAGTACGGAAAGCGGATTGTGGACCGCCTGATGGACTTTCAGATTCTTGGGGAAAAGACGCTTTTGGGGCATTGTATCTACATTAATCCTCATGAGATGGACTTAATACTTGATACAGACACCATGGTAGTACACAATCCGGAATCCAATATGGGTAATGCATGCGGCTGCCCTCCAACTATGGAACTGGTGAAGCGCGGGATTTTAACCGGTCTTGGAACAGACGGCTATACCCACGATATGTTAGAGTCCTATAAGACAGCCAACGTTCTTCATAAACATCATTTGTGCGATCCCAATGCGGCATGGGGCGAGGTTCCGAAGATGCTCTTTGAAGGGAATGCAAGGATTGCTGGCAGATATTTTAAAAGACCTCTTGGCATTTTAAAAGAAGGTGCAGCAGCAGATGTGATTGTTACAGATTACAATCCATTAACGCCCATGAACGGAGACAATGCCAACAGTCACATTCTGTTTGGAATGACAGGCCGAAGTGTAGTTACAACTGTCTGCAACGGTAAGGTTCTCATGAAAGACAGAATCCTGATGGGAGTTGACGAAGAGAAGCTGATGGCAGACTGCAGGGAAGCGGCGGGAGCGCTTGCTGCAAGAATTAACGGACGATAAAAAAACAGAATATTCATACAGGGCTTAACAAACACAGGGAGAGCCCGGATGCAGGAGGATATCAATGGGAGACAAAATGACACCGATGCCTTTTTCACAATTAATGAACTGGGTAAGGAAAGAGCAGGGAAAACAGGAATCAGTTTTTGGAGTATACCGTCCCTACCGGGCGGATGAGTCACATAACAGGGAGCTGTTTGGAAGAACGTTAGAAACTCCGATTGGACCGGCGGCAGGTCCCCATACCCAGCTGGCGCAAAACATAGTGGCAGCTTACTATGCAGGAAGCCGTTTCTTTGAGCTGAAAACCGTACAGATTTTAGACGGAGATGATCTGCCGGTAGAAAAGCCCTGTATCAGGGCAGAAGATGAGTGCTACAACTGCGAGTGGTCTACAGAACTTTATGTTCCCCAGGCCCAGGAAGAATATATTAAGGCCTGGTTTTTACTTTCTTTCATGGCGAAAGAATACGGATTAGGTCAGATGAATGGGTTTCAGTTTAACATGAGTGTGGGATACGATCTGGAGGGAATTAAATCTCCCAAAGTCAATTCTTTCATCGACTCCATGATGGATGCAAAAGACACGGAGACGTTTCATGCCTGCAGGCAGTATCTTCTGGAGAATCTGGAACAGTTTGAGAATGTGACAAAAGAGGATATTGAGTCAATCTCTTCCCAGATCTGCAACAGTGTGACTCTTTCTACCTTACACGGATGCCCGCCACAGGAGATTGAGCGGATTGCAGTCTATTTAATAGAAGAAAAGGGTCTGAATACCTTTATTAAATGTAACCCCACACTGCTGGGCTATGAATTTGCCAGAAACACGCTGGACCAGATGGGATATGACTACATTTCCTTTGGTGAGTTCCATTTCCTTGATGATCTTCAATATGAGGATGCCATCCCCATGTTGAAACGGCTGATGGCAGTGGCGAACCAACGCAGGTTGGAGTTCGGTGTGAAGCTTACCAACACGTTCCCGGTTGATGTGAAAAATAATGAGCTCCCCAGCCAGGAGATGTATATGTCCGGAAAATCGCTGTTCCCGCTGTCCATGGCACTGGCGGCCAGACTTTCCAAAGAATTTGACGGAGCACTTCGGATTTCATTCTCAGGCGGAGCTGATTACCATAATATCAAAGACATTACTGATGCAGGAATCTGGCCGGTTACTGTTGCCACTACCCTTTTAAAGCCAGGCGGATATCAGAGACTTCTTCAGATGGCAGAAAAGACGAAGGAAACAGGTGCCTCATTTCAGGGTGTAGATGCAGATAAGGCTTTCACGCTTTCCCAGGATTCCATTTCAGATTCTCATTATAAAAAAGCCTTAAAACTTCTGCCGGACAGGAAGATGAAGAAAACAGTTCCGCTTCTTGACTGTTATACGGCTCCCTGCCAGGAAGCCTGTCCCATTCATCAGGATATTACCACATACTTAAAGCTTTCCGGTCAGGGAAACTATGAGGAAGCCATGGAAGTGATTGCTGAGAAAAACCCTCTTCCTTTTATAACCGGTTCCATATGTGCCCATAACTGTATGAATATGTGCACCAGAAATCATTACGAATCTCCGGTAAATATACGGGGGGCAAAGCTTCTTTGTGCAGAAAAAGGCTATGAGGATTATCGGAAAACCATTCAAAAAGGGGAACTGACCGGTAAAAAGACAGCAATTATCGGAGGCGGACCGGCTGGCCTTTCCGCCGCCTATTTCCTGACAAAGTGCGGTGCGCCCGCTACTATTTTTGAAAAAAGCGGAAAGCTTGGGGGTGTGGTTCAAAACATTATTCCCGATTTCAGAATCTCAGGGGACGTGATTGGGAATGACATCGATTTATGCCTTTCTTACGGAGCAGAGGTAAGGCTGAATACGGAAATAACGGATCTGGCTGCATTAAAAGAAGAAGGTTTTGAATTTATTATTCTGGCGGCAGGTGCAAGTGAACCGGGAATTTTAAATCTGAAAACTGGCGAGACCATGAATGCCCTTCATTTTCTCAGTGAATACAAGGAAACCAATAAAAATGTGAATGTCGGTAAGGCAGTTGCTGTAATTGGCGGAGGAAATACTGCCATGGATACGGCAAGAGCAGCTGTCAGAACCAACGGCGTAAAAGAAGTTTCTCTCGTTTACCGCAGAACAAAACGATACATGCCTGCAGATGAGGAAGAGTTGCTGCTTGCCATGCAGGATGGTGTGAAATTCATGGAGCTTTTATCTCCTGCAGAACTGGTGAATGGCCAGTTAATCTGCAATGTGATGAAGCTTGCCGCTGCAGATGAGAGCGGAAGAAGAGCTGTTACAGAAACAGAGGAGACCGTTTCCATACCTGCAGATACGGTTATAGCCGCAGTTGGAGAGGGAATTCCCAAAGAGTTTTATAAAAAGAACGGCATTGAACTGACAAGCCGGGGAAGAGTGCTTGTTAATGAGGAAACGTTAGAAACAAGTGTGCCCGGAGTTTATGCAGTGGGTGACGGTCTGTACGGTCCCGGAACTGTGGTAGAAGCCATAAGAGATGCCAGAATGGCGGCAGAATCAATTCTGGGCAGAAAAGCTGCCAGGGATTTTGACATCACATCGTCTGATCCGCAAAAGCTATACGGCAGAAGAGGAATCTTAAAAGAAACGCTGAGTGACCAGGAAGAAAATACAAGGTGTCTTGGCTGTAAAAGTATCTGCGAAAACTGCGCAGAGGTCTGTCCAAACCGTGCAAATTTAGCACTCTTTGTTCCGGGTTTCACAAAGCATCAGATCCTTCATGTGGATTATTTATGCAATGAATGCGGAAACTGCCGTAGTTTTTGCCCCTATGACAGTGCTCCGTACTTAGATAAATTTACACTATTTGCTAATGAAGCAGACTTAAATAACAGTAAAAACCAGGGCTTTGTTGTGACAGACAGAAAGAATGGTACGTTCCTTCTAAAGTATATGGGAAGTCTGTATACAGGGAAAGCCGGGGAAGCGGTTGACGCAGTTCCGGAGGGACTTTTAAAGATTGTGGAAACCGTTATCAATGACTACGATTATCTTTTAGGATAAGAAAGTGGGTGGAGCAATGGTTCGTTTCCTGGTAAACGGAGAGACTGTTACGGTACCGGAAGAAAGGAAGCTGATTGATGTTTTAAGAACCGATCTGGGGCTTAAGTCTGTGAAAGACGGATGCAGCGAAGGTGCCTGTGGAACATGTACGGTCCTGATAGATGGAAAGGCTGTAAAAGCCTGTGTACAGAAAGCAGCCAGAATGGAAGGGAAATCTGTCATGACAGTGGAGGGACTGTCTGACAGGGAAAAAGAAGTGTTTGTCTATGCCTTTGGGGAAGCGGGAGCTGTTCAGTGCGGTTTTTGCATTCCGGGCATGGTAATCTGTGCAAAAGCCCTCATTGATGAAAACCCCGATCCAACAAGGGAAGAGGCTGCATTTGCAGTACGGGGAAATGTCTGCCGCTGCACCGGATATAAGAAAATCATTGATGCCATTCTCCTTGCAGCCAGACTGTTTCGTGAAGATGTCAGAGATTTAAAGGCTCCAGAGGTAACGGCTGTGGGGCAGCGGGCTCATCGCCTGGATGTACCGGAAAAAGTGCTGGGTTACGGGGAATACGTAGACGATATGGAAGTAGAGGGGTTAATCTACGGCAGTGCGGTACGGAGTAAATACCCCCGGGCAAGGATTCTGTCTATTAACGCTTCCAAAGCCAAAGCACTGCCTGGAGTCCGTGCAGTCTTAACCGCTAAAGATGTTCCGGGTAAGAATAAAGTGGGGCATTTAAAGAAAGACTGGGACACCATGATTCCGGAAGGAGAGATTACCAGATATGTTGGAGATGCCGTTTGTCTTGTGGCAGCGGATACTCCTGAGATCCTGGAAGAAGCCAAGAAGCTGATTGAGATTGAATACCAGGAGTTAAAAGGAGTCTTTTCACCCCGTGAAGCTTTACAGCCGGATGCACCTCTTGTTCATGATACTGGTAATATTTTAGCCCATGAGCATCTGATCAGGGGAGATGCAAAGAAAGCCATAGAAAACTCTGCCTATTCGGTAACCATGCATTATGAAACTCCATTTACAGAGCATGCATTTCTGGAACCCGAGTGTGCAATAGCTATAGTAGATCGGGAAAAGGAAGATGCTGTGATCTATTCCTCCGACCAGGGAACTTATGATACGCAAAAGGAATGTGCCGGTATGCTTGGTTTTGAACTTTCAAAGGTTCATGTGATTAACAAGCTGGTAGGAGGAGGGTTTGGCGGAAAAGAGGATATGTCCGTTCAGCATCACGCTGCTCTTTTAGCTTATCATACTGGTAAACCAGTCAAAGTAAAGCTGACCAGGAAAGAAAGCATTATGGTTCATCCCAAGCGCCATCCGGCCTCTATGGATTTTACCACTGCCTGCGATGAGAATGGTTATCTTACCGGCATGACTGCAGTGGTGATTACGGATACAGGAGCTTACGCTTCCCTGGGAGGTCCTGTACTTCAGCGCCTCTGTACCCACGCAGCAGGACCTTATCATTATCAGAATATTGACATTGAAGGAACAGCTGTCTACACCAACAATCCGCCTGCAGGTGCTTTTCGGGGATTCGGAGTCACACAAAGCTGTTTTGCCATAGAGTGCAACTTAAACCTGCTGGCAGAGAAAGTTGGGATCAGTCCATGGGAAATCCGTTTTCGCAATGCCATTCGGCCGGGACAGGAGCTTCCAAACGGTCAGATTGCTGCAGAAGGAACTGCCCTTGTGGAGACTCTGCTTGCAGTAAAAGATATTTATGAAAGCCACCCTTATGCAGGAATCGCCTGTGCCATGAAAAATGCCGGTGTAGGAGTCGGACTTCCTGACTGGGGAAGATGCAGGCTGACGGTGGAAGATGGAAAGGTTCATATCAGATCTGGTGCATCCTGCATTGGTCAGGGACTGGGAACTGTTCTGGAGCAGATTGTATGCGAAACCCTTGGTATCACAGGTGATCAGGTGATCTACGTTGCTGCAGAGACCAATCTGGCACCTGATTCCGGTACTACCTCCGGCTCCCGCCAGACTCTGGTAACAGGGGAAGCGGCAAGGAGGGCATGTGTCCAGATCCTTCAGGATTTAGATGATAAAAAAGAACTGTCAGTTCTAAATGGAAAAGAATACTATGGAGAATATCTGGCTGCCACTGATCCTATGGGAAGCGAGAAGAAAAATCCCGTTTCTCATGTGGCATACGGCTATGCCACTCAGGTAGCCTGTTTAAAAGAAGACGGTACCGTGGAAAAGATACTGGCCGCCCACGATGTAGGAAAGGCCATTAATCCTCTGTCTGTAGAAGGACAGATTGAAGGCGGTGTGGTCATGTCACTGGGATATGCCCTGACGGAAGAATTTCCTTTGAACCAGGGTGTTCCACTTGCAAAATTCGGTACGCTTGGATTGTTCCGGGCAGATAAAACACCGGATGTAGAGAGCATTATTGTAGAACGAAATCACGATCCGCTGGCCTACGGGGCAATAGGAATCGGAGAGATTACCTCAATTCCTACTGCACCAGCGGTGCAGGGCGCTTATTATAAGTATGACGGAGTATTTCGTACATCCCTGCCTTTGGAAGAGACGGCTTATCGGAAAAAGAAAAAATAACCGGAAAAAGACGCAGGAGAAAAAAACTTCTCTGCGTCTTTTTGGGATTGACAAAGAACCATGAAAAAGAGAAAATAGATGGCATAGACCGGTATGAAAAAGCAAACCGGATTAGAAGAAAGGAAGTGGATTTGCTGTGAAGACGTTGTTGAAAGGCGGAACCGTAGTATCGGGAAGCAAGGCGGTTGCAGCGGATGTTCTCATGGAGAATGGAAAGATTCTGGCTGTGGAACAGGGAATTGAAGAGGAAAAAGCAGATGTTATTGATGTAACCGGCAGACTTTTGTTCCCGGGATTTATTGATGCCCATACTCATTTTGATCTTCATGTGGCAGGTACCGTAACAGCAGATGATTTTGAGTCAGGAACCAAGGCAGCTTTAGCCGGAGGAACCACCATGATTATTGATTTTGCCACCCAGTACCAGGGAGAAAGTCTGCATCAGGCACTGAATAACTGGCATAAAAAAGCGGATGGCAACGCATCCTGTGATTATGGCTTTCATCTGGCAGTTTCAGACTGGAATCCTTCCGTAAGCGAAGAGCTTGACACCATCGTTTCAGAAGGTGTGACTTCCTTTAAGCTGTATATGACTTATGATGAGATGTATATGGCTGACAAAAAGATATACCAGATTTTAAAACGTTTAAAAGAAGCCGGAGGAATTGCCGGTGTACACTGTGAAAACAAGGGAATTATCGAGGCGCTGATTGAGGAAGAAAAAGCAAAGGGTAATTATTCGGTTAATGCCCATAAAAAGACAAGACCTGCGGCAGTAGAAGCAGAAGCAGCAGGCCGTCTTCTAAAGATAGCCCAGGTAGCGGATTGCCCGGTTATCATCGTACATCTAAGCTCGGAAGCTGGTTATAAAGAGATTGCTTATGCAAGAGAAAGAGGGCAGGAAGTATACGTGGAAACCTGTCCCCAGTATCTGATTTTCAATGAAGATGTTTATGATCTCCCAGGTTTTGAGGGAAGTAAATATGTAATCTCGCCTACAATTAAGAAGGAATCTGACAGACAGAAGCTGTGGGAGCTTTTAAAGACGAATCAGATTCAGACAGTATCCACCGATCACTGCAGTTTCACTACCGATCAGAAAGCAGCAGGCAGAGAAGATTTTACAAAGATACCAAACGGAATGCCGGGAGTGGAAGCTCGTCCTGCTCTTGTTTACAGCTTTGGTGTAAAACAAAATGGTCTGACTGTGGAACAGATGTGCCGTCTACTCTCAGAAAATCCGGCAAAGCTTTACGGAGTTTATCCAAGAAAAGGCTTGATAGCTCCTGGAAGTGACGCTGATCTTGTGGTTTTTAACCCGGATGCCAAATGGACCATGTCTGTTGAGAATCAGGTTGCCCGCGTGGATTACTGTCCCTTTGAAGGAATTTCCGTTGAAGGAAAAGCGGAGCTTGTATTTTTAGGGGGCAGACTGGCGGCTGAGAATGGTGAAGTCTTATTGGAAAAGACAGGTGCCTATGTAGCCAGAAACAAGCCTATGGTGATTTCCTGATGATATTAAAAAGCGCATATGCAATTAATGTGTCAGACGGAACATTACAGCTGGAAGAAAAAGATTCTCTGTGGGAGACTCTTCGTATTCCGTTAAAAGAACCGATGATTGTGGCTTTTACCGGCGGGGGTGGGAAGACAACCTCCATGTATTGCCTGGCCGACGAGCTGTCAGCTCAGGGAAAGCGGGTAATTGTAACTACCAGTACCCATATTTTACGACCCACTGACAGAATCGTTACAGAGGCAGCTGGCTGGAAAGCCGTGAGTGATTTTATTACCAGCCATAAGGAGCTTTTTTCTTTGGCAGGCTGGGTGCTGGTTACCGGCCAGCCTGCCGAAGAGGGAAAGCTAAAGGGAATGGAACTTTCTGAGCTGGAACGTCTGACGCTGCTTTGTGATGTCCTTCTTGTGGAAGCAGATGGTGCAAAGCGCCTTCCAATTAAGATACCAAAGATAAATGAACCGGTTTTACCAGGCGGAACTCATGCAGTAATTGGCTGTATGGGACTTAACTGTATCGGCGAGCCATGGGAAGAAATGTGCTTTCGTTATGAACTGACACCACAGGTGTTTGACGGTCAGAAAAAGAACGGACGAATTACTCCTTCTGATGCAGCAAAGATACTGACCAGCACAAATGGGACCCGAAAGGGAGTTGAATCCATGGAATACCGGATTTTAATAAACAAAGCAGATGATAAAAGACGGCTGTCCAGTGCCCAGGCAGTAGCAGATGCAATGGGAAAACAATGGGCGAGGTACACAGCAGTAACCAGTTTTATAGAAAAGGATCAGAATTAGAGACACGCGAAAGGGATCAGCAAGATGAAAGAGATCAGAACGGAAGACGCAGCAGGTCATGTTCTTTGCCATGACATGACCCAGATCATACCTGGAGTTTCAAAGGATGCAAGATTCCGGAAAGGTCATGTGGTAACAGAGGAAGATATCCCTGTACTGCTGTCAATGGGAAAAGAACATCTGTATATATGGGAAAAGGATGATACCATGTATCATGAGAATGAAGCTGCTGAAATACTTTGTGAATTATGCAGAAACGACCATATGGACAGAGGCGATGTAAAAGAAGGGAAAATAGAATTAAAATCCACTATTCGGGGGCTTTTAAAAATAGATACCGGTCTGCTTGATATAATAAACAGTGCCGGAGATATGATGATTGCTTCCAGGCATCCCAATACTCCTGTGGAACCAGGGGATAAGCTTTGCGGAACCAGGATTATTCCTCTCGTAATTAAAAAGGACAAGATGGAGGCAGTAAAAAAACTCTGCGGCGGAAAAAAGATATTTTCCATACTGCCTTATAAGAATAAAAAAGTGGGTATTGTTACAACTGGAAGTGAAGTATACTGTGGAAAGGTCAAGGATGCATTCGGCCCGGTTCTAAGAGCAAAGGCAGAAGAGTTTGGCGGAGAAATACTGGGACAGACTGTAACCGATGATAAGCCGGAGCATACCACAGAAGCCATTCTTGAATTTATCAGACAGGGAGCGGACATGGTTCTGGTAAGCGGCGGCATGAGCGTGGATCCGGATGACAAAACTCCCCTGGCAATCCGAAATACGGGAGCAGAGGTGATATCCTATGGTGCTCCGGTTCTGCCTGGAGCCATGTTTCTTCTATCCTATTACCGGATAGATGGAAAGAACATTCCGGTAGCAGGACTACCAGGCTGCGTGATGTATTCCAAAAGAACGGTATTTGATTTAGTGCTGCCAAGACTGATGGCAGATGATCCCATAACAAAAGAAGAACTTGATAAGCTGGGTAAAGGGGGGCTGTGCCTCTCCTGTGAGGAATGTCATTATCCAAACTGCGGATTCGGAAAGGGCTGGTAGGATGAAGATATTGATCAAAGGAGCAGGTGATCTGGCTTCCGGAATCGCCTGCCGCCTCCACCGCTGCGGCTTTTTAGTGGTTATGACAGAGAAACCCGTACCTACCACCGTAAGGCGCACTGTGGCATTTTCAAGAGCTGTTTACGAAAGCAGGACCAAAGTAGAGGATATTACTGGTGTATTATGCCGCAGCATGGAAGAAGTAGAGGAAGCATTGTCCAATGACCAGGTGGCAGTGGTAGTTGATGAGGAGTGTACTATCCGTGTAAAATGGAAACCGGATGCAGTTGTAGATGCGATTATAGCAAAGAAGAATCTGGGTACCAGGATTACGGATGCAGACATTGTAATCGGAGTCGGACCCGGTTTTACTGCAGGGAAGGACTGTCATTGCGTGGTAGAAACAAAGCGGGGCCATGATCTGGGCCGGTGCATCTGGAGCGGCAGTGCCGTCCCCAACACGGGAGTACCGGGAATGATCGGCGGCTATGATAAAGAACGGATCATACGTGCTGTTGATAATGGCGTATTTCACCCGGCTGTAACCATAGGGACAGTCGTGCAGTTAAATGATGTGGTTGGGTATGTAAATGATGCTCCTGTGCTTGCCCAGGTGGGAGGAGTGGTAAGAGGGCTTCTTCAGGAGGGAGTGACTGTTTTTCGTGGAATGAAATCAGGAGACATAGATCCCAGAGGTGTGACCTGGCACTGTTATACGATCTCAGACAAGGCATCTGCCATTGGTGGGGGAGTACTGGAAGCTGTATTAAGTCTTCAAAAAAAGTATCTTGCGCAGAAGGAAAGGATTTCTACATGAATATGACACTGATTCTTCTGGCAGCGGGGGACAGCGTAAGGTTCAATGGCAATAAGCTGCTTTATAAAATCAATGGAAAGCCTATGTACCGTTATATTATAGAAGAAATCGACCAGCTTCCAAAAGATTTGTTTTCCAGAAAACTCATAGTTACCCAATATGATGAGATTATGGAGTTTATGAAAGACTCCGGATATAAAATCATTGTAAACAGGGACAGCAGGCTGGGGATCTCTCATTCCATTCATCTGGCGTTAAAGGAATTAGAACATGTAAATACGGATTTTTTATTTGCAGTCTGTGATCAGCCTTATTTAAAGTCTAAAACCATAGAAGCTCTGGTGAATGGATTTTATGAAAGCAAAAAGGGACTTGCATGTTTGTGTTTTAGAGGAGAGCCCGGTAATCCTGCCATATTTGCAGGCAGCTACAAAAGAGAGCTGATGGAGCTTACGGGAGACAGAGGGGGAAAGAAGATAATCAGATCCCATCCGTCTGATGTTTTTCTATTAGAAGCAAAAAGCGCTGCTGAATTAAAAGACATTGACAACATGTCCGATCAATTAGAATAAACTGTCAGAAAGGCACGGCTATTTCATACCGTGTTTTTTTATTGCCAGTTTTATCCAACTATAGAAAAATATCACTTATTTGTTTTCAGAAGAATGAAAATCGTGTATAATGAAATCATCAAAGGAGGGGCGGTATGTGGAAAAGGCTGAGGGAACATTTCCTTATGTTAAATAAGAGCAGAAAGGAATTAAAGCAGGAAGGACTTAAGATCTGCGTGGCTTATTTTCTGCTTGGTTTGTTCTGGATTTTGTGTTCTGACAGATTGGTTCCTGCCATTGTCAGCAATTCCCGTTCATTCATGCTTTTTAGCATGGGGAAGGGAGTCTTATTTGTATTTTGTACTTCCGCATTTTTATACTATGTGATGTTGAGACTACTCAACAAAGCAGGTGCCGCAGAAGAGGAACTGAGCAAAAGTTATAAAGAACTGAAGATGCAATATAAAAAGATCGGTCTTTATGATCAGATGCTTATGGAAAGTGAAGAAAAATACCGGACTATTATAGCTCATATGCAGCTTGGGATGGCACTGTTTGAGGGAGAGAATGAAACCGACATCAGGCACTACAGGCTGATTGATGTAAATCCCTGCTATGAGGAACTGGCCTGTGACAAGGAAGAATCTGTGCTGGGAGGATATTTTTGTGACATACATGACACACTGGATCCTGATATATGGGAGCTGCTTGCAAAGACTGTGAAAACAGGGGAACCAGCCCGCTATGAACGGTTCCGGAACAGGACAAGCACATATTATGAGGTGATTGTTTTCTGCCCAGGCAAAAACCAGCTGGCCCTCATTGTCAATAATATAACCGAGCGAAGGCAGGCTCAGGAAAGGCTGAATTATTTAAGCTTTCATGATCCGCTCACTGGTTTGTATAACAGAAGGTATTTTGAAGAGCAGCTGAAAGTTTTGGACCAGGAGTTTAACTATCCTCTGGTAATTACCATGGCAGACATTAATGGTCTGAAACTGATCAATGATTCTTTCGGACATGCTGCTGGAGACGAATACATACGAAAAGCAGCGGCAGTTCTGATGAACAACACCCGCAGCCATGATATCATATGCCGGCTGGGAGGAGATGAATTTGTGATCTTTTCACCGGGTACAGGCGAAAAAGAGATTAAAAAGATGATTTCATCCATGAGTGACATGGCAAAGGCTCAGGCTGTGAATAAAATCATGCTTTCCATCTCTTTCGGATACAGCATAAAGTGCAGCAGTGATGATTCCATTACAGAAGTTTTAAAAAAAGCCGAAGATTTCATGTATCGGAAAAAGCTGATGGAAAGTCCCAGCATGAGGGGAAAGACCATTTACACCATCATGGCAGCACTTCATGAAAAGAACTTCCGGGAGGAACAGCATTCCCTTCGTGTATCAGAACTGTGTGAAAAGATGGGGGAAGCGCTGGAACTTCAGGAAGATGACATCAAGGAATTAAAAACAGTTGGCCTTCTTCACGATATTGGCAAGGTAGCCATTGAAGAAGGTATTCTTAATAAGAACGGAAAGCTTGATTTAGATGAATGGGGAGAGATAAAAAAGCATCCCGAAATCGGATACCGCATCTTAAGTACAGTAAATGAGCTTTCAGAAATGGCAGATTACGTGCTTGCCCATCATGAACGCTGGGATGGAAGCGGATACCCCAAAGGGCTGAAGGGAAAAGAAATCCCCATACAGTCCAGAATTATTGCCATAGCAGATGCTTATGACGCCATGATCAGTGAACGAAGCTACCGCCACGCGCTGCCAAAGGAAATTGCAGTCAGTGAGCTTTTAAAGGGAGCAGGAACACAGTTTTGTAAAGAGTATGTATCTATATTCATTGATAAAGTTATTAATAAATCCGGAACCGGTGCCTAGATTGTTATAATATTAACAGGAATGAGCGAAATGCTTCTATTTTAGGAGCGTGATGCTCATTCCTTTTTTGTTTTTTCATAAAGAACATGTTAAAATTAACAATTATAAATTCATAAAAAAATATTGTTTTGTTGTAAAAAAAGTAACTTTTTAAAATTGGAATGTGTCAATTTTGGAACTCAACGTGTATAATTTTGGCACTTGGGTTGAAAGTTGTCGAAAATAGTTATATGCTGAGACCGTTAAGAAACATAATTAGCATACCATTAACATTTGATGAAGAAGCAAATCTGTAGAAAAACTGATTTCGGAGATTGCTGGATAATAGGAGGAGAGGCCATGTTAAAAATAGGAGTATGTGATGATGACCATCTGCTGCTGTTGGAAGCAGAAACGCGTTTACGCAGGATTGGGATTGAGAGAGAAATGAATCTGGATGTGGAGACCTTCTGTGACGGTGATGAAATTGTCAGAGCTGTTTATTTAGGAAAGCGTTTCGACATCATTTATATGGATATTGAGATGAGACGTATGAACGGATTGATGGCAGCAGAACGAATCCGTGAATACGACCGCATGGTACAAATTGTATTTATGACATCTCATCAGAGATACATCAATCAGGCCTTTCGCTCAGCGCCAATCGGATACCTTGTTAAGCCCGTAAGGGATCCTGAATTCAATAATAATTTCAGCCACATATTAAATCTGATTGAGACAAAAGACTTATATTACCACTTCAAATATGGCAGAACAGAGAGTCAGGTATATTTAAAGAAAGTGCTGTATTTTGAAAGCAAGCTCCGACTGACTGAAATTGCATGTGAAGAGGGCCGTCACAGACTATACAAAAGTCTGGAGGAAATAGAAAACGAATTAAAAGACCGTAAGATTCGTTTTATCAGAATACACCAGTCTTATCTGGTGAGTTTCACCCAGATTGCCAGAATCTCTAATGACGTAGTGGAATTAATGGATGGAACCTGTCTGCCAGTCAGCCGCAGCAGGCGTAAGGAAGTGGAAGAAATTATGTATGATACCATGGGGTGGTGCCAGGTTTAAAAACTGCCAGGTAAATGGGGGAGTAGATGACAAAAAGATTAAAATATTACTTTATTATGATGTTGATGGGGGGGATTGTCTGGCTGGAAGGAAGCCGCAGGTTTGTTAGCCGCACATTTTGGGATGTGATTATATTATTTCCGCCGCTTCCTTCCCCTGTTCACTATTTGCTTCAGTCTCTTTTGGAAATAGCTGTTATATATGGAGAAGTGCTTATCCTGTTATTAATTTTATCAGACTGGAGGTCGAAAAGAGACGGTGAGTGGCAGGGGTATAAAAAGGCTCTATATTTATATCTTATTATAGGAGTCATTTTGGAAAGAATAATAATATATATTTTTAATATCCTGTTTTCAACCTATATTGAATCATATCCCGTAGCTATCACGATGATAATGGCGATTAAAATAGTTATGGTATTTTCTATGGTAATAATTGTAATGAGAATGTCTATGAAAAATAAAAACCAGGCTATACGTGTAGATCAATGCAGTTTCATGCATTTTGCTGCAGGAGCGGTCATAACAATTGGCTTAGCTGGTATATTCTCTTTTAGAGAGTGGCAGGGTTATCAGATCTTTATGTCGGACATGGATTCCTATGGATTTTTCAGCCAGATGACCGCACCAACGCCTGGATATACCATTTTTAACCAGTGGATGGTGCCTTATATGGTTAGGATTTGTGCTGTGTTATTGTTTATGTGGGATGGAAAGCAGAATGAGGTCTATGTTGTGGAAATTTAATATTTCATAATTATGGTAAATTTGAAAAGCAGTTAATAGCTGCTTTTCTTTTTTTGTTTTTATTTATCCGATACTAAATAACCAAAAATTACATGTAGGGTGCTAAAAATTACATGAATGGTTTTTTTGTCCATATATGCATTATAATGTAACTGAAAGTCATGAAATTAAGGGAGTGTATGAAAATGATTAAACGTGGTAAATTCGTTTTTGCAGTTGCAGCAGCATTTCTGGTATCTGGATTCGTGTGTGCATGTTCTGCACGGGAGAGTTCTGAGCTTTTAGAAGGGAAAAAGGTTATCTCACAGATGCAGTTTAAATTGCCTTTGCAGGAAGGTTTTATAAATACCTCCCCGGCAACTGCACAGACTGGATTTGATTCTCCGGAGAGTGCAGTTAAGGGTTATTTAACAGGGCTTAGGGAGAGTAATTTAAAGTACATGACAGATACCTTTTCAGAAAATCTGGATACAGATGATATTATGCGTCAATATGCAATTCTTTGCGGGCTTGGTTTGGATGAGGGACCTGTGCGTCTAAAAAATACAGCGGAGGTAAAGGCATTTGTCGATAATCTGGAGAGCAGTATAAAGGCTGTGGATCTTAATTCAGTGAAGCTGGTGGGATTTGTTGACCCTGGAGATTTAGATGATGCTTACACGAATCAAAAACATCAGGAAAATTTAATCAGAATAGCAAAACGATATGGTGGGGATAAGATGGTAAGCTGTGTTGCCGCTATTGAGGTGGATGGCAGAAAGTTCTTTTTGATATTTGATGTAATAAGAAAGGACGGCCGGTGGTTTAATCACCAGTTAGGCGGAATCTTTGCCAATATGTCAGGAATGGAAAGAAAAGAGGTAGGGACACTCTCGTTAGAAACAGCGGATGAGCAGATTCTGAATCAATTGGTGCCTGATTTTTCAAAAAACTTATTAGAGGCAGAAGCAGGGCATGGGGCAGTAGGGGCTGCTGATACCAACGAGGAAACAGGTGGCTTCGATTCGTCTCAGATGGCGGTCAGAAAATACGTGGAATATCTTGCAGCCAATGAACAGGACAAGATGATTGGTACATTTGCAGTGGAGAGCTACGTGGATCATTTTGATTTTCGAAACAGACTGGAAAACACTGGGGCTTATATTTTTATGCAGCAGGAATTCAATTTCCCATCTGTAACTGATTTCACCAGAGATTTAAACATTGAAAGCAGAAAAAATGACATTCGGTTGAATTTATTAGAACAATACACAGCATTGGGAGTCTTCTCGGAAATTGATACGGCTGATCTGGTTCAGACGGAAGACTTGGATGTATCTTTTGCGTTATCAGAATTGCCGAAACGTTTGAATACTAGTACCATAAAAATTCTTGGATATATTAGTCCGGAAAAAATGTCAGAGTCTTATGGGTCAGATGATTTTCAGGATATAAAACTCATGAGGATGAAGGCTTACGGTGCAGATGATATAGAAAGCATCGCTGCTGCGTTTGAACTAAATGGTGTCCGCTATATTATTTGTATTGATACCATGAAATATGAGGACAGATGGTATATCAGGGAACTTGGCGGTGAGCTTTATTTGCTGCTTGGTCTTGATTACAGGTATGCAGGAATCCTGCCTGCTGATTACCTGAATAATTCAGATATTGATAGTCTGATTTTGCCCTTCAGTTGATGATAGGTCACGTAATTTATGTCGAAAAATGTCGAATCAAAGCAAAAATCTGACAGTTTTTTACCAAATATTACATGTAGCGTGCTAAAAATTACATGAACGGTTTTTTTGCTTATTTTTGTATTATAATGTAACTAACAAATTAATACAAAGGTGTGGACGTATATGAAGAGATTAAATGGAGTATTGGCGGTACTATTATGTTTTGCTTTTCTATCTGTTACGTTCCCTGTATCCGCAGAGGAAATAGCCAGTAAAAAAAACGGGCTGGACGTGATGTTTGTAATGGATTACAGCGGTTCTATGAAAACCAATGATCCGGATCATACAGGAGTGGGAATGGTCAAGGCATTTGTGGATACGGTTCACAGTGCTGACATAAGGATTGGGTTTGTGGCTTACAATGATCAGATTGTTACATCAGCGGCTCCGGCTTCGGTAAAGTCTCAGGAAGACCGTGACGCTTTAAAAAGCCTGATGGATGCTTCCGGCTACTCCGGCAATACAGATATAGGATTGGGGTTAAGCTATGCTTTTGGTCTGTCAGGGCCGGAGAGTGGTCGCAAGCGTATGGTAGTTCTGATTTCTGATGGAGAATCGGATTTAAAAGGATCTAAAACCGGAAGAACATTAGAAACTTCCAACGCAGATTTAAAGAATACCATCGAGGCTTGTAAATCCCAGGGGGTACCGGTCTATACAGTTGCTTTTGGAAAATATGACGGGAACAAAGAGATTTTAAAAGATATTGCAGGTCAGACAGGCGGACAGAATTATTCAGTGGAAAAACCTGAGACACTGATTGAAGTCCTTTATGGAATATTTAATTCCAATATGGCGTACAAAATTCAGGAAATAACCAATGGTGTTTATGCCGCAGGAAGTCAAAGTATCCGGATTAAACTGGATGATTCCTATTTAGATGAAATGGATGTTCTGATGATCTCACCGCAGCAGATTGGTGACACTACGGTTATTTACGGAGATCAGCAGATAAAACCGGTCAATCTATTCCATTATTCTGTTGCTAAAATATCAGATGTGAATAAAGACATCAGAGAATTAATTGTTCAGACAGGAACAGTAGAAAATCAGGGATTAAAGATTTACCTGATCAGTTACAGAGATCTAATTCCAACTTTGGAATTAGATACGTCCACAGGCAGGAACAAGCCGCTGCCGTTTAAGATTTATTTTAAAGATGAAGCCGGGACTGTGATCTCAGATGAGAATTTTTACAAGGGGTTTACACCTAAAATTGAATTTTATGCAGATGGACAATCGGAAGGCGGACGAAGCAGCCTTAGTACAACTGTGAAAGATGGAGTGATTACAGGGGAAGTAACGCTTACAAAATCAGGAACTTATTACATAGAAAGCCGTTTAGACGATGCTATGGAATCCTGCATATTTGACACCGTCAGGGTTTTAGTAATGAATACACCACCGGCAGGCGCTCTTCCGGATCAAATTAAATATAATCCGCTAAGTGGTGAAAAAAAATTTGTACTCAATGATTATTTTACAGATTCGGATGGAGATGCCCTTGCCTATACACTGGAACAAAATTCAGACAGTGCTGCCAAGGTATCCATAGAAGAAGGGGTTCTACATGTTAAACCCGTTAAATCCGGTCTCCAGAATGTTATTTTTAAAATATCTGATGGAGAGACAGCCATATCCTATACGTACCTGATTGCAGTTATGCCTGTATGGCAGGCATATTGGTGGGCGATTTTAATCGCGGTCCTGATACTTGGTGGGATTATATGGAGAATATTCCATAAACCCAAGCCTGAGCTTGAAGTTATAACCGAGAAGAAAGCGCAGAACCGTTTTCAGGGAAAAATGGATGCTTACTTTATTGGGCAGCCTGAGGGAGATGAAGAAATCCCGCCTCTTACCTTCCCTATGTATAAGATTAAAGACAACAGAGTCAGTCTTGGGGATCTGATGAAAGAATACCCGGAAGCTTCTGCCAACTTAGGACTGGATAATATATTTCTGATAGCAGATGAGGATCGGCGCATGATTTTGTATCATTCATCTAATTCCTCTATTATGATTGGCAGCTCTATTGTCTGTAAGAAGATCCAGTACAGTGTCAGCTTTGGTGACATTATATCCATAACCGCACCGGATAGAATCTATGATCTGGAGATTCATTATATATCAATGATTCAGTAACAGTTTTAAATCGATACCAACATAGTTGTTTACGCTTGCCATTCCTTTTTCAGGATGAGAGCGGATGAATAAAAGTAAGAAAGAGAGAGAGAAGCTTATGGAAACAATTACACAAACAAACCGGACAATATTATTCTCAGAAATCAATCCGGAAAAGCTGAATTTACTCACCCTGATCGGAGATGTCAGAGGAAAGACAAGCCTTGATGATGACAAGATCAAGGAAATCAATGAAATGCTTCTGGTAGAAAGTTTCGCAGAATTTCTGGAGAAATTTGCGCCAGTTGTTTACTCCTGGTGCGATGCCAAAACAGGAAGTATCCAGTACAGTCTGGTGAAACCAGAGAATATCCCAGACAATTGCATTACGGAAATTCCGCTAAATGAAATGAACGACCTATTAAATATGCTGATTACTCTTCAGGGCGCAAAAGGGGCTATGGGAGTGGCAAATGTGGATTTTAAGTTCAGCAATGTTCTTGATATGATTTCACCGAAAAAAATTATGGAAGATATCCGCCAGGTGAGAAAAGAGATTCAGTATACATACGGCAAGTATATGGAGCTTGATGATGAGGATCCCAAACGCCTGGATATGGGAGACCAGTTAAACTTTCAGTTTGAACAGGCGAGCCATAACTACAATAATGTTTTAGCCATGCTTCCTCTTGCAATTGAAGATATTAAAACCCGTCTCCTTCTTGGAAGCGGAGAATCGGCACAGGGCGGACAGGAATTTAAGGCCGGACTGTTAAGCATGGGAGACGACGGAGAATTAAAGATTCTGGAGATGAAACAGGAGGAGGGAACCCAGCTGGCAGTTGTAGATGATCATGTTAATTCCAGCCTGGTGCAGACATTTAGAGATGACTACGATGCTTTAAATGATACTCCTTCCGATTATGTAAGGGAACTGGTAGTTAGAACCTTCTGTCCGCTTACCTCAACCGTGGAAAGCAGCGTAGACCGTGAATTAGAAGTCCGCAATTACAATACATACCTGGAATTCTACAAAAAGAGCAAGGACGATTTTGTAAAGGCTGTAAAACCTCTGATTGAAAAGATTCTTGGCGTTAAGGCATTTTTTGATCAGTATCAGGTAAAGGAAAAAGGAATGCAGCCAAAGCTACTTATTACAAATATTCCTTTGGAAATGTTAGTAAAATCAAGCAATCTTCCAAGACTTTTAACCTACTTAAATACCACAAATGATAAAAATGAGTTTGAAAATACTCTGTGGTTTGGAATTGTACCTGATGTGGAACTCAATCAGTCCGGTGGCGGTAAGCTTCAGAGAATGCGGTTTGCGGGTAATCAGAAAGTAAAGAAACCTGGAACCAATTCCATGGAAAGTCTTGCTACCCTGATGAATGCCATTACACCTTATAAGATTACTACATTCTTCAGCTTTTCCACTGGTGAAGAAAGCACCTTCAGCTATGTGGCAACAGAGGGTATTGGTATCTTTAAAGATAAATGTACACCTTTAATGAAAAAAGAGTACAGCGAATTTGTAGTTCCCTGTATTCCTAACGTAACCATTATACCAAAGGATAAATCAGGACTGATTCTCGATAACCGTATGGTGATTGATGAGGAAGGAAATGTTGCTCTTTCTAAGGAAAAAGAAGACATTATGAAAATGTGGATCGAGGGTGTTTACATAGGAGCCGCTTATGGCGCAGCAGGTATTGCAGCTTCCTGGCAGTGTCCGGAATATTTAAAACAGAGATTCCCCAATACGTCCATGGAATATCCGGGTGTGCGTTACGATATTGAAGCAGATGATAATGCCCTGCTTGTAACTACCAGCATGACAAAGGAAATTTCAGGATTTACCAATGCAATTAAAAATTCCATTAACAATACCGGCTTTGGCTTTGTGTTTACTTCCGATAATGCTCAGCATAAGGGCAGGGATATCAGAAATATTATGGTTTACAAAGCAAGAAATTTACTAAGCAACGGAACAGAATTCGAACCCATTTACAAGACTCTTGTGGTTACCTACATAGAAAGAATGCTGCGTTTTTACAGCGGTGATTTCAAGCAGGACAAGATCCTTAAGTTTTTCAGCAATAATCCAAGCAGCCAGAAGAGTAAATGGGATGCAAACCGCCAGTACGTTAACTCCTTACTTCAGGATGGAGATGAACTGGATTTCAATATAGATGAAAAAAATGGTATCTGCAATGTTCAGCTGACGTTCAGCAATACAACCAGAAACTTAAAAGTTGAATTGACCAGAAAAGGACAGTCCGCATAAGGAAGTAATTGATTATGTATAATGCGGTAAAAATTGGACTTGATATTTTCTTTGTGGTTTGTTTTGTATTTGCCATTTACAAGGTTATAAAGAAAAAACGCGGATAATTATAGTTTCTGCGTACAATCAGATCTTTTCAGAAGTTAGAAAAGATCATTCCTATCGGTAACTGAAAGCCGAATTTACAGGGCTTATAGTTTACAAAAAAATAGATAAAAGAGAATGGAGGAAAATTTATGGGACTTAGAATGAAAATCACAGGCAGCGAATCTGTGGAACTGCGTGAGACAAGCATCACAAACGTGGTGTTTGGAGCAGATATTCCCCACGATTCCAACGCAAGATCAACAGATCTTGGCTCAACGGTACTGATTGAAGGAAAAATACTGGCAGCAGTAGGCGGGGAAGCCGCAGACGATACCAGTAAGCTGGCCAGATGGTCTCTTGTTCCGGCAGAGAATTCCGATTGCTACCGTAATGTTCAGATTGATGTAGTTAATGCATCTCAGGTGGTAAGACAAATTACAGTACCCAACGCTTTCGTTGTGGACTACTCAGAGGATTTTACAGATGAAACCGGTACCGGTATTTTCAAACTTCTTATCAAGCAGAAAAAAGATAAGATGGTAAACCTGAAATTTGAAGGCGGATTCAGCGGAGAATAATTAAAATAAGGAAAAGAAAGGAAGGAACCGATTATGGGATTTACATTAAAAGTAGAAGGACCATCTACCATTGATTTAGGAACAATCAGCATTACAGGAGTGAAATTCAGAACCGATATTCCCCATGACTCCAATGCCCGTTCCACTGATATGGGAAGCACTGTAGAAATTTCAGGAAAGATTTTAACAGCAGTTGACGGAGATCCATTTGATGCAACAAGACAGCTGGGACTCTGGTCCTTAGTACCTGCAGAGAAATCTGACTGTTATCGGAAAGTAACCATTGAAGTAATTGCAGCTTCCCAGGTAATTCGTAAATTTACATACCCCAATGCATTCGTAGTTGACTATAAAGAAGATTACGGCGATACCGAGGGTGTTGGTACATTTAAGCTAATTGTGAAGCAGAAAAAAGACAAGATGGCGCAAATCGCTGTGGAAGGCGGATACAGCGTGTAAACATGTGGGGGCTGCCGTTTGGCAGCCCTTTTCGCTAAGGAAAATATTATGCTCAACTACTATAAGATTCTGGGGGTATCCTCACAGGCAACAGAGAAAGAGATTAAGGCGGCGTATAGAAAGCTGGCAAAGAAGTACCATCCGGATGTAATAAAGGATGATCCGGAGGGAAATAAAAAGATGTATGAGATCCAGGAAGCTTATGAGGTTCTTGGAGATGAAGAAAAGCGGAAACGGTACGATCTTGGCTATAGTGAAAATAGGGAGAGCACAAGGCAAGAGCAGGGGAAAAACGGCCGTGGCTATTCAAATAATGAGACGGAAAGACCAGCTCCTGATTTAAGCCAGTTTGAACGTTTTTTTGGTTTTCAGCCTGGAAAGGGAATGGAAACCTACAAAGAGACTAATAACTCTAAAAAATCCACTGGACCGGTAAATCCGGATGATTTGTTTTCTTCTTTTTTTGGCGTAAAAAAATGATGAAGGAGCCCGAAGGTGCATGAAATCCATCAAAAAAAAGAAAATTGTACTTGATATGGCAGTGTTGATCTGCTCGGTATTATTTAACCTGTGTTTCTTTTATTTAAACCGCAAAGGCATGTGGATACAGATTCCAATCGGAGTAGTTTCGGTTCTGGCTCTGGCGGATATTCTTGTTTTATTGACCTCACATGATACAAAAAAAAGGCAAAACGCGGCAGATTATAAAATAATGTCAGGAGTCTGTCAGCTGGTACTTCTGGATGAAAAGGAAAGACCATTAAAATCCTGGGATCTGGCTGGAAAAACGGCTTTGATTATAGGAAAGAAGAATGACGAAGAAGAGGTCGATGTTGATTTAGAAGATTGTGAATACAGCACATTTATTGACTCTCAGCATGCAGTATTAAATTTTTGCCTGGATTCCTGGTATCTGGAGGATTTGGGTTCTCAAAATGGTGTAAAAATCAAAAAGGTGGAAGACGGCGGCTGTTACCAGGTAACAAACCGGCCTTGCAGATTATCGGCGGGAGATATTATTTACATAGCAAATACCCGTCTCTTATTGACATAAGAACATAGATTGGAGAATAAAACATGAGCTTAGTAAGATGCCCAAACGGACATGTATTTAATGCAAGACGTTATGGAAATACCTGTCCATACTGTCAGATGAAATTAAAGGATGAAAAGGATGATACCAAACCCCTTGGTTTTGAGCCGGCTGTTGAACTGCTTCAGGAAGAGGTCAGTCCGGTATGCGGATGGCTGGTGTGCATAGCTGGAGCCAGAATTGGAATGGATTATAAGATTCATGGCGGCAAAAATTTCGTTGGCAGAGGAGATGACATGGATATACAGATCCTGGGAGACAATGAGATCAACCGGAAGAATCACACCATAATTGTTTACGATCAGAAAAAGAGGAATACGGTGATTCTGCCTGGCGATGCAGCTGGACTAGCCTATCTGAATGAGGAAGCGGTTTATATTCCAACAGAATTAAAACCATATGATGTAATAGAACTGGGGAAAAGTCGTTTCTTATTTGTACCTTTGTGCGGAGAAAACTTTGAATGGGATGATCAAAAATGATGCTGACAATAATGATTGGTATTGGAGCAGCTTTACTTGTTTCCGTCGCAGGCAGACTTCTTTTGCCTGGAGAGGAAATGAACAGAAACGAGGAAAATAAGAGCGGCTCTTTTGGGCGGTGCGTAATCAGCCATACAATAGGAGATAAGGAAATACAGTCAGATATGGCAGGATTTGAATCCAGTAGCGCAGGGGTGATGGCTGTTCTTTCCGATGGCATTGGAAAAGCCAATACAGGAAAAGTATGCGCTCAGACAGCCATGGATACTGTTCTTGACGCTTTTCAGCCCTATCAGGTTTTACATAACCCTGAATATTTCTTTAAAACATCGTTTTATGAAGCCAATCAAAGAGTGCAGAAGACACTGGGGGAACGAAGAGGCGGAACGTGTCTTGCTGCAGCTTTCATAAACGGATTTACGTTTCATTATGGTCTGGCAGGTGATATAAGAATTGCCCTGTTTCGAAATCAGGAGCTGATCCCCATAAGCAAGGGACAGACTCTGAATGTACTGGCATTAAATGCATATCAGGAAGGCGTCTTATCCAGACAGGAAACCATTTGGACGATGGAAGAGGACCGGATATGGAATTATCTTGGAATTGATGGATTTCGGGATATTGAAGTATGTGACAAACCCATACGTCTGAGGCAGGGAGACATCATTATGATGATGACCAAGGGGATTTTTGATGTTCTCTCATGGGCAGAAATGGAAGACATTTTGCTGAGAGACTACACATTAAAGGAAAAGTCAGACAGTCTGATTATGGAAGCAGAACAGAAAAAAGGTATGGACAAAGAAAACGGAAGTGTAGTGCTAATAAAAGCGGAGGTGTCTGATGAGAAGAATTAACTCTGAATTCCGGACAAGGTATATCTCGGAGGAAGGTCATAAGCTGACAAACAGAGATTACTTTGGTTATGTGGAAATGGATGACTTTGCCTGCTACGTGCTTGCAGACAGTCTTGACGGTGAACTGGAAATCAACAGTGCCAAGCTGGTGGTGGAAAGTGTGATTCGCAGCTTTGTAGAAGGACCTTCCATGAAAAAAGGGAAGTTAAAGCACTACATAAATCTTGCCCACAAGGAGCTTCTTAAGCAGCGGGGAGGAATGCATCTGAAGGCTTCCGTTGTTCTGGTTGTGTCAGACTACAGGAACATTCGCTTTTTCTATGCAGGAAACAGCCGGTTTTATCTGGTGAGAAATGCCCGTATCTTAGTAAAGACAACAGATCAGTCCCTTACTGAAAATCTGCTTCGTGAGGAGCGGATTACGCTGGATCAGGCGGCCGCTCACGAAGCACGGAATAATCTGTATTCCTATCTTGGAGAGCGGGGACAGCCGGAGATTTCGGGCTCAAAGAAAATCCGCCTTGAGGATGGTGATAGTTTTGCTCTTTTTACCAGAGGTGCATGGGAAAATTATGGTGAGGATGAATTCTTAGAAGCAGTTAAGGAGGCGACTGAGCCAGGAGAAATACTTGATAAAGCGGAAGATTCCATCCTGGGAAAACAGGAAACGGATGAGGTGGATAATTACAGCCTTGCTGTGACTTTTGTGGACAAGGTCTACCAGCCTCCTGCCAAGAAGATTACGGTAAAGAAAGTTTTACTTATTGCACTGCCTATTCTGCTGGCAGCAGGAGGAATCAGCCTTGGACTTTTCCTTCGTCACAGAAGTATAGAGCGTAAAGAAGAGAGTCTTAAAATCCATATGGAAAGTGGCGAGGAGTATTTACGTTATGACAACTATTTGAAAGCATCTGAGGATTACAAAGAGGCAAAGAAGCTTGCTGACGGCTTAAAGAAGAAAAAAGAATCCAAAGAAGCAGATTTATATAAGAGGCTGGCAGATCAGATTCTTCTGGCTGATGATGCGATGAAAGGGGAAGCGTATCAGAAAGCCCAGGATCTTTATCTGAAAGCTAAGGATTTATCCGTGGAATCGGGAAACGTGGGGAAACAATACATAGAGAGCCAGTTAAAGCGTACCAGAGATTATATCAGTGTATTTGATTTAATCGAGTCGGGACAGCAAAAAGAGGGGTATGGTGAATTGGAAGGCGCATTAAAGGCCTACCGTGAGGCCAGAGACAAGGCAGCTTCCCTTTATTTTGCAGCTGGAAAAGAAGAGGCGACGGCAAAGCTGGCGGCATTAGAAGAAAAGATGGATAAGGACAGTCAGAAAACAGCATCTGCCCAGGCTGCTGCGAAAGAAGAGAGCAAAGCTGCAAAAGAAGCAGAAGATGAGTCTGTGAAAGCTGACGAGGAAAAGGCAAAAAAGGAAGAGGATGAACAGCGGGAGCTGGAAAATCAGCAGAAGTTAAATGATCAAAAGAATGCCATAGATCTGGAAAATAAAGGAAATGAGCTTTTGACCGACGAAAAGTATGAAAGTGCAATCACTTATTATCAGACTGCCCAGGCAATCTATGTGCGCCTGGAACTTTCCGATGTTGCAGACGGGCTGAACCAAAAGATTGCTGCAGCCAAAGCAGGAATCAAGGCAAGAGAAGAGAAAAAAGCCAGTTTAGAAAACGATTCCGAATCAGACAAAGAAACATCAGGAGAATATGGTCCTGGAGTTGACAGTAAAAAAACAGATAAAAAGTAAAGTGAGGAAATATACATGAGCCGATACACCTATACCTTACACCCGGGGAAAAAGGAACCGGATAGAAATACCTATAAAAAAAGCGGGCTGGAAAGTATGACTACATTTCAGCTGAGAGAAATATGCCGCAGGGAAAAGTTAGTAATACCGTCTGGGAATTCTATGGACCGGGAGGGACTGTTAAGGTTGATTATGCGCTTTCGGGGGCAGAAGGAATATCGGCATATTACCTCATCCTGCAATGGAGGACTGTCCCGTCTTCAGGAGTTTTTTGACCGGAATTTAGTACATATTACTTCCAGTCAGAATGTGAGAATACCTGGTACAATTGCAATCCACCAGGGAACCGGCTTAAATGAACTCGACGGATATACGGTTGAATCTGATGTTTTGCTCTATGAGGGAAATTTACTTCTTGTAGATGAAAACTTCAGTATTTATACCTGTTTTTACATAAAAAAAATAAAAGATACTTATTATTTGTTCCAGGGAAAGGACATGGAAATTCTTCCTCTGGAAAAGCATCAGTATTTTATTCTGTATTTCCCAAATGAGCGGGATTCAGAATTCCTTTATGACTGTTACCAGGGAAATCATTCTGTAATACCCGGACATATGGAAGGAATCCGGATCCCGCTTTTAGACATTGAAATAAAAGAGGTGGCAAAAACAGATCTTCCTCTTGTAATTGACTTTGGAAGCTCCAACACTGCCATGGGAATCTGCTTAAATGACGGGTCTGTTAAAATTGCGAAGGCGGGGGGCGGAAACATTATACCCAGTGTAATCGGTGTCAGGGAAAGCGAAGGAAAACCAGAGTTTGTATTTGGTTTTGATGCTCTGACGCTGGCTAGCCAGAATTATCAGGATGAGGATATCCCTGTTTTTTACGATATGAAACGGTGGATCAGCGATCCTAACCGTCCGGAAGGCGTGATTTTAAAAAGCGGTTATAAATATTTAATTCCACGCCGGGATATGCTGAAGGCATTTTTGGAGTATTTAATTGATCTTGCCAAGCAGCAGTTTAAATGCAGCTTCCAAAATATACAGTTTCTTGCTCCAATCCGCCAGAAAGAAAAGTTCCAGGAATTGTTTAAGGAGCTTTTACCGGATTATTCCGTGAGCTGTGAACTTGATGAGGGGATGGCAGTTCTCTTTCACAGCATATATGGAATGATTAGTCAGAATCTCTATGAGAGGGGACGAAAATATCATGCGCTGATCATTGACTGTGGAGGCGGTACTACAGATCTGACTTCGGGCCGCTTCTTAATTGATAACAGCCGGGTTTCCTACACCATTGATCTGGAGACAAGCTATGAAAACGGGGATACGAATTTTGGCGGAAATAATCTGACATATCGTATTCTGCAAATGCTTAAGATCAGGATTGCAAAGGCATGGGGATATATAAAAGCAGAAGAACCAGGATTTACTAATGAAGGAGACGACATTCAGGAATTAACGGATCAATATAAGAGAGCGGAGAAATTTCTCCCAACCTGTTTTAAGGAATATGAAGAACGGGACAGAGAATCGTATTTCCGTGTAAAAAACAATTATTACTATTTATTTCAGCTTGCAGAAGAGGTTAAAAAATCATTTTTCCAGGCAAAATTTCAATACGAGCTTTTAATCAGTACTACGCGAAGTGAGGAAAGGAATCAGATGTTTCTGGACAAATGGAAGCTTTCTGTATTTGAGGATGGGCATCTGGTTCATGCTGACCGGGAAATAACATTTTCTCTATACTTAAATGAAATTGAGAGAATTTTAAGACCGGATATCTACCATGTTATGGAACGCTTTCTGGATCAGAAATTTGAGCAGGGGGAGCTTCAGGACTATGAGATGCTAAAACTTACGGGTCAATCCTGCAAATCAAGTCTGTTTACGGAGGCTTTAAAGCAGTATGTCCCAGGAAAACTGATTCAGAATACAAAGAGAGAAGCAGATGAAACTGAACTGAAAATGTGCTGTCTAACTGGTGCACTTTCCTACTTCATGAATTGTAAGAGAGGATATATGAAGGTAAATCAGAATTATCAGGTTCGGACACTTCCTTATGAAATTATGGCTTATACCCATGAAAACCAGGAAAAGATACTGATTCGAAGCCTGGATCCGGAAGAACATATCGGATGCATTTCCCGGTTTATGGTCGGAAAGCAGCTGGACCTTTATTTAAATGATGAAAAGGGAAAACATTTAAAAACCTGTTATTTTCAGTATGATACAGCCTCTTTTGACCAGACAACCCAGGAAGAGATCGACACTCAGTATGCAGGTAGTGTCATTCAGGAGGAGACAGATACCATTTTGGAAGGTGAGATGAAATTTTTCGTATGGGTATCCAGAAAAAGATGGGGCTTTATTGTGCTTCCGGTTTTGAGGGAAAATGAGGTGCTATATAAAGGAAAAGAGACATTCTTCGATTTTGAGGATGATACGTGGGAAGAGAACTTCTTTGATGGGAGGAAGTAAATTGATGGAAGAAATTAATCTGGATCTTTACTTAGCTTCCGGATCATTCCTTAAAAAGCTGGTTCTATAGAGACGGTGGTGGGAGATAAATATGAAAGACAGTTCTAATAAAAAAATTATTCTAATCATATTTACAGTAGTGATTACAGCATTATTAATAATTGGAATCATATTTGGTGCTTTTGTGATGTTATTAATAAAAATGAAAGAAAAGCAAAAGATAGAGGACCAAGAAACGCAAATTCGGGAGGCAAAAATTGTTGAGAGAGCAGAAAATTATCTTGAAAATAAATATGGAATAAAATTTTTGGTTAACCCTGATGGCTTTAATGATGTTGAATCTTTTATACCAGGACAAGTAGAACATAATTATAAACTTTGTTATGAGGCCTCATCATTGGAGGATCCCAATTATGTATTTCGTGTTTATTTTGATATTGATACAAATAATAATCAATACAGTGAGCAAATACGAGATAATTATTGTTGGAAATTTCTTCGGAATGAGTTGAGAGCGTGTATTGAAAATGAATTAGATGGTATTTTAAAGGAATATAAGTTAGTAATTAGTATCTATCCAGATTTAACATTTAATAATAGTATAACGCCAAAATCGCAATTACTAGACTTTCTAAAAAGTGATTTTACTAGACTGGATATCAATATTAATTTGTTTACTCCTGATAATAATGAGATGAAAGGTAACGAGCAAATAATTATTAATACAATAAATGAGTTACTAGAAGAGTCAAATAATTGTGACATTCAATTTACATATTATATATCTAAAAGTGGAAAAGATTTTAAAAATATAAATGTAGCAGAAGAAGAAAAATCGAATTTAATGATTTCACAAAATAAGAAAAATAATTCAAATGATTCAAAGAGTTCAATAGAATTAATAAAGAAATTTGATATAAGGATGAGTACTGAGAAATAACAATAAAAGATAAAAGGAATTACAAAAATGGCAATAAACGTTAGGAGGACAGGTACGAATGGATCAGATAGAAGAGATGAAGGCAATGATCCGGGAAGAGATACAGTCAATCACCAATTTGGAGGAGAGGATTGTATTTAAAAATCTGATGGAGGGAGTTTTTTTAGAACTGTATGAGACAAATGTCCAGATGTACCGCATGTTAGAGGAGCGGGTAATGAATGATCTGGTGTATGATGTGAACCGCTATCTGATTCGGACAGGCATTATAGAACGTGGATATTTAGACAATTCCCATCATTTAATGACTCCCATTTGTGAATCGGATTTGGATACTCAGGTTTTTGAGATTTCTGAGGTAAGAAAAAAACTTGAGGAGGAAGGACGTTTCTGTCTTACTACCGTATTTCTCCGTTGCGATGCCATGGAGGTGGAGGAAGTCTTAAAAAATCAGGACAACTTTACCGGTAGGTTAAAGATAGGAGAGGAATATCCTGTTTCCATTTCACTGGAGCCCAGCAAACGATACAGGCAGGAGTTAGAGCATCTTTATCACCTGTTTATGAAAAATGGCATACCCTGGAAAACAATTAATGCCCCCTATCTGTTTAAGATGGCGGATATCTGTATTACCAGTCTCCCGGATGAGATTGGTGACGATGAGGTTATTACCAGCTTTGGAGCAGATTTTGGAGAATATAATCCATTTGTTCAGTACGATATGATACCAATTTGGAATGTAAGGCATTTAAAGCTGGAAAGTGTTGGATTTCCAGTGGCCTGCAGTGATCATGAAAACTATGAACACGTGATTTCCATTCGTGATTTTGGAACAGACCACTCATACCTGGTGGAAGAAAAAGCAGGAATTCGAAGCGTCAGACAAAGCGGAGAAAAGCTTCTTGTAACAGGAAAGATTGCAAATGCGAAAAAATGGGATGTGTATATGATCAGGAGTGGGGCCGACCAGAAAATTGATCGTTACACCTATCCTGTTATGGAAAATTTGAGAAAAGATGGGTTTGCTGAACGTTTTCAGGAAAAAACAAGACAGATGGTGAAGACAAAAGGGGAACTGGAGCGGTTTATTCGTGGATTTGGACTGGAGGAGTTTATCGAATATAAGGACTGTGCACTTTTAGAACAGAACCAGGAGGCTTTGGAAACCTATCCCATGAATTTTTTTATGGAGGATGAGATCCGGGACCGGTCGGGGAAAAAGAGGTTAGTTATTTACTTTAAAGCAAGAGGGAGAGAAAAGTGGCTTTTGCGGGATTTAGCAAGCTTTATTACCTCAGAGGTTCAGGAATTGTATCCGGAATATGAATGCGGAGGAAAGCTCATATGAATTATTTGTGGGAAGCAATGCTTCAGCTGAGAAAGCAGGGCGTGACGGAATCTACAGTGCGTTTTAAAATGCCCCACAGGTTTAGCTCCTATATGGAATTGTCCATTCCATGCTTAAATCAGGAAGAGATGAGAGAGGGGGAAGTAATTGAAGTTAATCCGTATTACCGTTTCTACAATATTTTCAAGATTTTCTATCAGCCGGATCTTAAAGATTATCCCATGCTACGTGATAATCTGTTTCACCTGATCTTCCATCTTCTCGCTCAAAATGATGCTTTGTCAGGTATGACAAAGGAGGAGTATCATAAAAAGCTCCTGTACCGGGATTTGGAGGAATGTGCATTTGGAGAATTATCCAGATATGCCATAGGTCTGTTTACCCGGGATGAACGGGAATTTATCTTAAGCGGTATGTTGAAGCAGTATGAAACCGGCAGCTCCCTGGATATGTTTAAGGATATGATGGAAGAATTGATTCCCGATAATATCGTGTATCACAGCAACCAGAATTCCTATGAAATACTGGTGTTCATTGGCAGAAAGATGGATAAGACATTAGATGGAAAAATGAAGTTTCTGGTCAAGATGTTTGTTGAATTGCCTTATCATGTGGAGATTTATTATGAACACCACTTTGGAATTATGGGAATTGAAGAAACAATGGAAATAGATGAAATTATTATGTGCTGACAGGAGGCGGTGAGATGTTTCAATATGTTTATCCTCAATTTGAGAAAAAGAGGCTTCTCAGGGTAGAGATGCTGGATCAGTTAAGGGATTACCCGAAGAATTTATTTGATTTGTCATTTCAGGGGTTTGGCGACGGTATAGTAAATGGCTGCAGTTTCAACTGGGATAATAGTGTGCTGACCGTTTCTCCAGGAATTATTTATCACAGTGAAAAACTGTATATGTTGACGGAGCCTTTTATTATGGACTGTAAAGCTGAAGACAGAATGCGGTATTTAAAAGTGCAATTTCTTACGGAAGCAATGGAAATGGGAAGAATTATCGGGAACACCAGGATTGTACTGGAAGAGAAAAAAGCAGATGGTGTGACTGAAATGGAATTATGCAGGTTCCGGCTGCAAAACGGAGCCAGGCTCCGTAGTACCTATGAGAGTTTTTCCGATTACTCCACGGAATACGATACCATCAACTTGATTTACCAGCCCTATGCAGCAGCGGGAGGAAGCACGTTAAATCCCAGGCTCGTCTGCCAGTTTGCCAGAGAGTTAATAAAAGGCGGAGTCTCCGATCCACTGGATGCCGGCTTTTCTATGGCGGCCTTATCAAATGATGGAGTAGTATCAGTTTCCTGCATGGAAGAATACCTTTCAGCCAGACATGGGGAGGATTTTAACGGCAATGGAAATGGAGCTATCTACAGGGGACTCCTGGAAATATTGAAAGATAATGGAAAAGGTGAATTTAAGAGAAGAACAGGAAGCCATGGTAACAGGGGGATGCTGCTCATTTAAACGATGACATGAGTTTTGTGATTTAATCGGCAATTAGAACAAAAGGAGCGTTATGAATCTGTAGACACAATATTTCAGAAGGAGGACTTTATGGAACAGATGGATGAGCGGATTGCCGCATGGGAACGGGAAAAGAAACTTGAAGAAAAAAGAAAAGAAGAGACCGGGGAGGAAAGAGGCTGGGATTTAGAAACTCTTAGAGATGGAATCAAAAAGGGTATATTAAAGCTGCCGGATTCAGAGGAAATGAAATTCTCAACTGTGTTCTGCTTTGCAGAAAATATACCGTTAATAAAAATTGAAGATGCGGATGCAGCATGTGAAACAAATGAAGATGCACTCTTACGGATGAATCCAAAATCAGGAACGGTTCAGCTTATTATCCATTTGCCTAAGGATATGGAAGATATTCCTTTGGAGGTATGGAGAAGTAATATAGAAAGGGATTTGAAAAGAGCTGGAAACCAAGTCAGAAATTTCTTAACTAGAAAATTAACGTATATGGATTATATATGTTATGAGGTTTGTGAAAAAAACACTTGGACGTATAACCTTGTATATCGGATTCATAAACATAACCGCAGGGTTATGGGTAATTATAATTGCATGCTAAAGGATAAAAATACATTTGGACGTTTACTGGAGGCTCTGCTGCTGGAGAGCCATGAGCAGCTGCAAAGGAGTGATAAAGTATGAAAAATGGTATTACATATAAAGACCTTTTTTTTTCTTTTGGAGAGATAATTTCTATTCTCGACTTAAAAATCAATCATTACCCTAATCGGCATGCCGAGCTTTCGGTTACTGTATTGCTGGACGCAGAAATGGGAGACAGTCTGTTTTATGAAATGCCTCAAACCGTTGCCCTAAAATATTTGGCTGAGGAGGGGGAACAGATATTATTCAGAGGTGCATTGACAGCACATACTCTGTACAGAGAAGGGGAACATCGGGTTTTAACAATGAAAATGCTGGATTCAACCTATTGGATGGATATATCCAGGGAAACAAGATGTTTTCAGAATTTATCTATGACTTCCCATCAGGTCATTGATCAGATTCTTTCTGAATACCCATCACCGGATTGTTTAAAAAATATACCTAATGAACCTATCGGAGAGCTTATTTATCAGTATGAAGAGACGGATTGGGAATTTTTATGTAGATTTCTATCAAAGTATTCCGATAGCATATATCCAGGTGCTATTGGAGACGGGATACAGATAAAGGCAGGGCTTTCCTTACAGGTAGAAGACGTAGAATGGGATAATAATCCATTCCGGATGAAAATGAATTTAGACAGATACCGTTTATTAATGAAAAATGGAAAAGAGGATCTGCTGCAGACAGATTTTATCAGTTATATGGTGACCGGTTATGATGTTCTGCCGATTGGCAGCCAGGTGACTTACGGCTCAGCCCCCTGGTTCATCAGTTATTTAGAACGAACTTTGGAAGGAGGGATTCTTGTCAGCCGATATGAATTGACACAGAAAAAAGGTCTCGCCATGATGCGTAAATATAATGAGAGAATCGCAGGAATTTCCGTAGATGGAAAAGTTGATGCAGTTTCCAGAGATAAAATTCAGGTAACACTGGCAGAGGACAGGCTGCAGTGCAAGGAAAGCAAATACTGGTTTCCTTATTCTACAGTCGCAGCTTCAGCAGATGGAAGCGGATGGTATTGTATGCCAGAAAAAGGCGAGAGCATACGGATTTATTTTCCGACTTGTGTTGAAGCAGATGCGTACGGTGTTACCAATATAAAAGGAGAAAGTAAAGGAACTCCTGATGTCAGAAGTATCCGCAGTCCTTATGGAAGTCAGGTGAAATACAAAAAAGATGGAATACTGATTGAAACTGGATCCCATGGAGGTTATATAAGCCTGGGAAAAGACGGGATTACAACAATCAAGTCAAAAAAAGGGATTGTTTTATCTGCAGGGAGCGAAATACGATTCGAAGCTCCAGAGATTGAAGTTAATTCTGAAACAGAAGTGAATCTTAAGAATGACGGTGGTTCAGATATCCTGATAACACCGGATGACGTAACTTTACATGGACAAGAGATTTATGAAAATTAACCGGGAGGTATGTATAAATGGCTTATACGTTAGGAGAGCTTCGCGCAGAGGGCGTTTGTCTGAAGCAAATACATGGTGTTGATATTAGTCACTCTTACGGTGAACACGCAGTTCTGACAATAAGTGGGTCGATGGAATCTGAAGACTGCAAAGAACAGATATGTAATATAAAGGAAGATACTATTTTTTCATTATACGCAGAAAAAAAAGGGGGAAGAGAACCACTTTTTAACGGATTGGTGAGTCAGGCAGTGATGGAGGGGAACAGCGGTCTTTGCAGTCTGGTTATTACGGCAAAAAGTTTTAGCTGTTGTATGGATGTGGTAAAAAAGTCCAGGACTTTTCAGAATACAGCAATGACATACCATCAGTTGGTTAAGAAGGTTATAGAAGAGTATCCGGGTGCTGACTGTATGCTTTGTTTCACTGACCAGCCTATTGGAACGATTGCCGTTCAATATCAGGAAACAGACTGGGAATTTTTAAAGAGAATGCTGTCCCTTATTTATCAGCCCTTATCCTGTGCTGTGGAAGGTAAAAATCTTCAGCTTTATGCCGGAATACCAGAGCTGGAATGCCGTAAGGAGAAGCTTTCTGCAACAGAATATGCAAAAGAAATGGGACAGTTTTATTATTGGAAGGAAATGGGTGTTGATATTCAGGAGATTCATATGTTTTTCTGCAAAGCAGAAACCAATGCCAGGATCAGTTTGTTTCAAAGAACTATGTTGCTTCAACAGTCGCTTCTGTTTTCCGGTGTAAACCAGAAGAGTGAAAAAGGAACCCTTAGAAGTACCTTAAAATTGCAGAGTAAAGAGGGGATATTGGTAAGACCAATATATCCCATGCATTTGATTGGAATGGCTCTGGAAGGGACAGTTACAGATGTGGCTGGAAGCAAAATTCGTGTTCTTCTGGATATTGACGGTGGAGAGGTATCATCTGCGCTTTACTGGTTTCCATATTCTTCCCTATCTGCATCCCCGGATGGAAGTGGTTGGTACTGCATGCCGGAGAAGGGAGACCGGGTAAGAGTGAATTTTCCAACCAAGGATACGAAGGATGTCATTGCAATCAGTTCCGTTAGCAGCTATAGCGGAAAAGGAGGAAAAGACAGAATGGGAAATCCAGGTACCAGATATCTGCGTACCCAAAATGGACAGACGATGAGCCTTAGCGGCGATGTAAGGCTAAAAAATGGTCCTTCCAGGGTGGAGATAGGAACCGGCGATGGCATCAATTTGTCAACCTCCAATGCAATTACGATATCGGCTGCAGATAAAATTACGCTGAATGTAACAGGGCCATTAAGTATGCACAGTAAAACCCAGGGAGCTTATATTTGCAAGGAGGGGAATCTCACATTGTCAGAAGATGGGAATCTGCTGATACAGGGAAAAGATCTGGTTGTCGGATAAGGAGAAGAGATGAATCGGGAAGAAGCAATTAAACAATTTAATGCAGAACAGCAACAACGGCTTCAGGAGTATCGGATACTATTTCAAAAAAACCTGGAAAAAAAATTACCGGTATTTATAGAACGATTTTTATTTGTGTTTAAGGAACTGCGGATCCGTTTACCGGAAAATCAGGAAGTCACTTATATCTATTTTTCTATTCTTCGGTGTGACATTCTTAACCGGGATTATAGGGTGCTTGTAGAATGTATGGGGAAAGAATGGTTTCAGGATCCCAATACGGTATCACTTTATATGACAATGGATTTTCTTTTTGAAGGTATTGATGAACTTTGGGATGATTTGTTGGAAGCAGTCAGACCTTATATGGGAAAGATCATCCAATATGATATTTATAACATGATTTGTGATATGGTTATGGAATGCGGCGGATATATAGCCGAAATCATACGGACTGTGAGCTGGAATATAGAAGAGAATAACGATTTCTGCCAGATTAAAAAAGCCCTTGCCTGGAGTCTGTTATGGGGAGAATACCGTGGGGATACAGTGATTATCTGCCATGCAGATTATGAAAAAAAGACCCGCAGGGACTGGGATACATTGTTCACACAATTAGAACGAAAACCGGCTGTTATGGCAAATGGTTATTGGTATCAGGCCGGACTGGAAAGTTGTTCATGTTCTGATAAGAATTTTTCCTATACGACTTTTCACGAATGTATTTTGGAAAATATGAATTTTTGTAACAGTAATTTGTATGGAGCAAGGTTTATAAACTGTACAATCCGGGATTGCCAGTTTCACAAGGCAGATCTGCGTATGGCAAAATTCATTGACTGCAGTTGGGAAAATGTAACATTTGAACAGGCGGATACAACATATTCTGTCTTTTCAAAAAAAGGTATTCCGGTGGAGGAATTCTCCGAAGAACAATGGGAATATATGCTTCTGGCGGAATGAGAGGAGACAGAATGAAGCGGTATTTTTTTATGGAGCAGGACAAAAGTATAAGTAATTCCATTTGTCTTGAGCGTTTTGATATTAAGGGACCAAAACATATATTTTTAAAGAAAGATGCTCCAAGGCTGAATGACACAACCGTTTTATATCTGGGTGAGAATAGCGGTGAGATCGCTCCGGATTTTCTGCAAAGCCCGGTTTACATGGTATCTGATATGGTACAAAAGGTTCTTTCCATGTATGAAGATAGCCTGATATTTAAAAGAGTGGTGATGATTGATAAGATAAATTCTTCACAGATTATGTATTATCATGTGCTATTTGAAGAAATTGAGGGTCTGGATCCGTTGTTAGAACGTTATCCGGACGGAACAGAAAAAAAGGTATGTCTGAGTAAAGATAAGATAGGTGATTACAGAGCATTTATGCTGAAAGATAGCCGGATCAGGAAGCCCGTTATTAGCCTGGAAGTAGCGGAGAGCCTGTTAAGGCGAAAGCTCACAGGGGTTATATTAAAAGAAATTGAGGTGGTTTAAGTGGAAGATAAAGAAAAGACATACGTGGTACATACAGCACCGGTCAAGTGTTCTATGGGAATGCGGCCCAGCAGAGTGGCTTTGCAGCTCACTCATGGTGTGTTTTTGCAGAACATGCCTCAGGTAACGGAAAAGGACTGCAAGGGTATGCTCAATGTATTAAGTTTCGGTGGTTGCTTTAGTGCTGAAAATCCAAAAACAATGGAGAAGGCCCGTGAAATTGCCTTAGAGGTAAAAGAGGAGAAAGGCGAGTCCTTTGAGGATCAGGTCATGGATATTTTTTGTATAAGTGAAGGAGATGGAGATTCTTCTGTAAAAAAAATGGGCTGTGCAGGTGAATGCATACCTGTCATCATTGCCGATTCCTGGGATGAAGTCAACGATCTGGTAGAAATTAACGGAGATAAGCCAATAAAAGGAAGCGCCACACTGATGTGTAAATACGGTGGCAAAATTGAATTTATACAAACAGGACAGACCGAGTCATAGGTTGCAAAGGATAAAGGCAGGAGGGAAAACATGAAGCTGTCGTATCATGAAATAGAACTGGATGTAGCATTAGAAGGTATTATAGGAGTTGAGTATCTGCAGGTTAAAGAAGCTTTGAATGAGCATGGAATCCTGAAAGTTAAATTTTTAATTGAGGAGGAAGCCGCCAGTCGTGCGGTCCTTTATTCAGACAGAAATATGTCTGTTGTTGTAAGAGAAATGAAAGGAGAAGCTTCCGGTAGTGTTATATTCCGCGGGAAGCTTAAGTCTTTACGGACAATTCGGGAGTCTGGAAGTTTTTATCTGTATACAGAGTTTATTACATATACATCGGAATGGGATCTGACATTAAAAAGCCAGAGTTTTTGCAATACTGCTGCTACCTATGCCCAGGTACTGAAAGATATCCTTTCTGAATACCCTAAAAAGGATATAAAAGACGAAGTAACCGGAGGAGAACTGATACCAGGCTTCCTTCTGCAATACGAAGAGACAGATTGGATGTTTTTACAAAGGCTGGCAAGTCATTTCTCAACTTATTTAATAACAGATAGTACGGCCCCATTTGGACAGGTTTATTTTGGAGTCCCTGTCATAAATTATGGAACGGTGTTGGTGCATGGGGATTATGAGATGGTGCAGGACCAGTGGGAGTATAATAAAATTATAAGCAGCAGGCCAAAACTGTCGGATGAACTCCTATCTCAGGAGATGATAAGGTGGAGGATTACTTCAAGAAAACGTCTTTTTATGGGTGAAGAATTGACTTTCAACGGCCTTTTAATGGTTGTTACCGGAATTGATATTCGCACATCCCATGGGGAGCTGTTAAAGACATATGAGTTATGCAGAAGAAAAGGAATTCTGACCCATAAAAAGAAAAATGAAGAAATCTTTGGAATGAGCTTACCTGCGACCGTCAAAGAGAGGAGGGGCAATCAGGTACGGGTCCATTTGGATATTGATCCGGTATATCCGGCCGGAGGAAATCTAAAATATTTTACTTATGCCATAGAAAGTAGCAGCTTTTACTGTATGCCAGAATTGGAAAGCAGGGTACAGCTTTATTTTCCCAGCCATGACGAGCAGGATGCGATTGCAGTACATGCAATCCGTACGTCGGGAGGAACGAACCCGGCTGTAAAAACATTTTCGGATCCTGGTGGTTCCATGATGTCCATGGGTCAGGGGAGTTTCGATTTTGTATCAGGGAATTCCCGGCTTCATCTGGGGAAGGACGGTCAAATTTTTATTAGTGCAGCAAATATTATTTTAGAAGCTGCTTCAAAATTATCTGTGGGTGAGTCGGAGGATGCTGTTTCAGATAATATTACTGTCCAGGCGGCAACAATGCTGACGCTGCAGGTTGGCTCCAAAAAAATTGTCCTTGATGGAAATACCAATGTCCAGTCAGAAATGATTATACATCAAGCTGAAAAATTAACAGGCCCAACCCCAACTGCAGGGGAGCTGAGTGATGAGTTAAGTGTGGATGATGCTGCCATGCTTAGTGATATAAATGGAAAAGCCAAAGAGGCGTTGGAGCAGATGGCAGATCAGGTGATTGCGCAGAGAGAAGCGGAGGAGGCGAAGAGAAGACAAGAAGGAGAAGAAAAAATATGGGGAGGGTTAAAAATTCTGGCGGGTGTGGGTATTGCAGTGCTGGTGGTTGCTACTGCGGGAGCTGCAGCTCCGATTGCAGCAGGATTAGTAATAACAGCTTCTGCAGCATACGGAGTCGCAGAGATACAGGAGGGCAGAGAACTGGTTGCGCTGGCGGACCAACATGATACTACAAGCCACGCTAATAATTTTATTAAGGATTCTATGGCTTCTGTAGGTCTTGGAGAGGATGTATATAACTTAACAAAGGATGCTACAGTTTTTGCAATGAATCTTGTAACATTACAGGGGATTCAGTCTTTCGGTAGCGCTGCACTGACAAGCAGTTATATGTTTATAAATGCCGCTGGTAACAGCGTGAATTACAAGGGCGAATTTGATATAAAAAATTTTGCATTTAATCTAACTTTAAATCTTATTTCAATGTGCTCTATGAATATCGGCGGTAAGGCACTGCAATTAGCAAAAGACAGCAGTTTAATAGGAGGAGTAGCGGCTACCAGACTGGGCGGAACTCTCATTTATGCAGCTGCAGCAGGAACTTCGGAAACGGCCATGACATATGGAGCCGGGAAGCTGCTGGATGTTGCGGTTGATATTAAGTCAACGGCGATTATAAGCTATTTGGGGTATGGGATGGAATATAACGCTATGCATCAACAAAGTGTTGCAGACCCGGTCCTTGCAGTCACTGGCTGCTTTCTCATTGATGAAACTGACTTTATCCTTCCCGGTATCAGAGAACCCATTACGCTCATGCGAAAGTACCAGTCCGTCAATCAATCAGCAGGAATACTGGGAAAGGGATGGAGCTTCACTTATGAGGGCAGACTGTGCAGGGATAGAGAAAAGGGGCTTCATGTAAGTCTTCCGGAGGGACTGTATCTGATCTTCCCGATGACAGGAGAAAAGTACCTGACTGCCAGTGGGTATGGAGAACGTTTTCTGCTGTCCCAGACGGAAGAAAGGGACTGGCTGTTAAAGGATCATCAGGAGTTCAAGACTTATCTTTATCAGGAAAATGGACTGCTTTTATTAGTCAGGGATCAGTGCGGTCAGGAACTCCGTTTTTCCTATCAGGGGGACAGGCTGAAAAAGATGGAAACGCCTGTGGGTCATTCCATCCGTTTTACATTTCAGGAAGGTCATCTGACAAAGATGGAGGATACCATTGGAAGAAGCATAAAATTCCATTACAAGAGCGGCTGTCTGATACAGGTGACCCACATGGATCAGGGCGTGTCATATTATGAATACTCATCAGACGGGTATTTGGTAAAGGCAACAAATCAGACAGGAAATTCAAATTTAGTGAATACCTATGATAAGAATGGTCGTGTAACCAGCCAGACCCTTGCTAACGGAGATATTTACACATTTACTTATGATGATGGCAGAAGAAAGACCATTGTTCATTCCTCTTTATCGGATAGTACCACCGTTTATTCATGGAACCGGGAGTATAAGCTTACCCAGATTGACTATCCGGATGGGACTGCAAGAAAGTACCATTATGACACGTACATGCGCTGCATTGAAATGGAGGATCGTGTAAATGGAATCTGGGAATGGGCGTATGACGACTGGGGACGGAAGATAAGGGAGAAGGCTCCGGAAGGAATAGAGAGTACCCTGACTTACCATTCAACTGGTGAATTAGAGAGTATATCAGATCAGACAGGACGGTGTATCCGTTATGAATACGATTCTCATCACAACCTGATTTTTAAAGGTCAGCGGTTGGAGAATGGAAATAATACCTTGAGCAAGTGGTTCTTTGAGTATGACCTGATGGGACGGCTGATGAAGAAGACGGATCCTATAGGTCATGTGACCACATATATGTACGAGGACAGAAAAAGCGTTCCGTCAATGGTGATCCGGCCGGATGGGCAGGAACTGATCTATGAATACGATGCTGCAGGAAGGGTGACCGTTGAAGCAGATGCCTGTGGAAGACGGGAGTTTGGATATGATTCTGCCAGCAACATGACCCTTTACCGGGATGGGGAAGGCAATGAGACCAGGAGGGTTTATAATGGAATCGGGCTTCTAAAAGTGGAATACTCTCCGAAGAAATGGGATGATAAAAAAGCAGCTGAAACCTTATATAGATATGATTTCCAGAATGAGAAGATAGACACCCTGTATCCGGATGGAACCCACGAAAGGCAGTTTTACAATGGAGAGGGGCATTTGATCAAGAGGGTACATCCCAATGCCTATCAAGCGGAGCTTGATGACGGAGAGGGTATCTGCTATGATTATGACAGTGACCAGCACCTGATCCGCATTCATTATCCGGATGGAGGGACGGAGCGGTTCTTCTATGACCCGGAAGGACGGCGGGTAAAACATGTACTGCCAGAGGAATATGAGTCTGAAGCTGACGATGGTCCGGGCTATCAGTACATCTATGACAGGGAAGGGCATATTATAAAGGTGACAGGCCCAGATCAGGAGACAGCAGCCTCCTACAGCTATGATATAGCAGGGAACCTAACCTGCTATACCAACGGATCAGGGGAAAAGGAATGTTATGAATACGATCTGGCCGCAAGGTTGGTCTGTAAAAACACGACGTCTGGGAGAATCCGTTATGTTTATGATGCCATGGGCCATCGGATCAAAGAATACCGGGAAGGAGAGGAATGCCTGGAGATCACCTATGGATATGATGCCATGGGAAGGCTTCATACGATTGAAGATTCCACTGGTGCTAAGGGAAAATACGGGTATGACTGCCATGGGAATAAGACCTATGAGGAGACCAGGATCAGTGATACCGTGTCCCGAAAGTTTGCATGGAGGTATGATCACGCGGATCGTATGGTGGAAAAGCGGGAGATAATAAACAGTGGACTGGAACCTCTGGAAGGAGAGGCGAAAGAGGCTGTGACCACCTATCAGTATGATGAAAACGGGAACCAGACCCAGGTCATTACCCCGGAAGGATACCGGATCAGCCGGGAGTATGACATAAGGGACAGGCTGACAAAGGAGAGGGTCATTGATAAGACCGGAGGAATCGACAGGATAACTACCATTGAATATGATCCGGCTGGAAATATTACACGCATCCGCCGCCAGGGAGCTGGAGCGGAAGCCCATGAGGCAGAATGTACCTATGACTTAAAGAACCGCATCACTCATGTGAAGGAATCGGAAGGTGCCGTGTTCGGATATGAGTATGACAGCAATGACCGATTGGTCGGAAGGTTTCTTCCGGTGGCAGGAAATAGTGAAGTGGAATCTGGTATCGCTGGTGAAAACGAGGTAAGTCCAGTAAGCCAACGGACCTATCGTTTTGTCTATGATACAAAAGGCCGGTTAAAAGAGAGCTGGAACCCAATGGGAGTCAAGGAACAGCTTATTGATCATGACGGAGCAGGAAGAGTAGTAAGCAGACAGGAAGCAGACGGAGGCCGGACAGACTATGTCTATGACGTCTGCGGAAATCCAACAGCAGTCATGACAACCAGAAGCCATACCCTGGGAAAACCGATCCAGACCTACCGTTATAATAAGCGGGGACAGATAGTCGGCGTATGGGATGGAAATGGAAACGAAACTGCTTACTGTGTTGACGCCTGGGGAAGGGTGAAAGAAACAAAGACAGCGGACGGCGGAAACGAAACGTATACATATGACTATGCTGGAAATATGACCAGTACGAAGGATGGGAACGGGAATATCCTCCAATACCGTTACAACAGCCAGGGAAAAGTATGTGAGATCATCGACCAGGATGGAAACCATGAGACCTTCCGTTATGACAGGGAGGGGCGGTTGATCCTGCATGTGGACCGGAACGGGAACCGGGCAGAGACAAGCTATAACGTGGATGGAAAGCCACTATGCCAGACGGCAGTATCGAAGGAAGGCCGGCGTGAGAGCCGTTCATGGGAGTATAACAGCAGCGGTCAGCTTAAAAAGTCTGTTGCAGGGGGATTTAGTTATACCTACCAGTACCGTCCGGATGGTAAGCTGCTTAGAAAGTCATCATCGGGAAAGACGCTGGTGCAGTGTGAATGGAATGCAGACGGAAGTCTGAAGTCTGTGAAAGATCACAGCGGGGAAACCATACATTATGAATATGACTTATGCGGTAGGATTAAGAGAATACGTGATAAGACAGGAAAAGAGATCGTATCTTACCGGCATACACCAGGAGGACGGTTAGCTGGAATCCGGTATAAAAATGGAATAGAGACCAGCTATGAGTATGATACGGACGGAAATATCATCCACCTGCGGACGAAGCTAAAAGACGGGGAAGCTTTGTTAGACTTTGCTTATGAATATGATGGAAACGGGAATCGGACAGCAAAAACCGGAGGATTCCAGAGACTGGGAGAAGATGGAACGTACCTATTTAAGAAGATCTGGAAAGATTTCCAGTATGATGTCAGGAACCGTTTAACAGAGGAAGCAACAAGAACGGAAGAAGAGGCTGGAGGAGAGAAAGCTTCCTGTATTACTTACCGTTATGATCCCTGTGGGAACCGTCTGGAGAAAGTGGAAGATGGAGAGCAGACGGGCTACTGCTATAACAATAAGAATCAGTTGATCAGCCGAGAAACCAAGAAAGGAAGATGGACTTATCAGTATGACCGCCAGGGAAATCTGATAGAGGAAACCGGAACAGATGGAAACTGGGATTATCATTATGACCCATTGAACCGTCAGGAGATGATAGGGAGACCGGATGGAAGTAAGATAAGGAACCTCTATGACGGGGAAGGACTGCGAGCAGAAAAGCAGGTAAATGGAAAGCGCAGCCGGTATCTGTTCCTGAATGGAGAGATCCTGTCAGAGATGGATGAAAGCCAGAAGCCAGTGAGCCATTATGTCAGAGGATATGGAGTGGCAGCGGCAGGAAATGGTGGGAAATATAATACGGTTCATCAGGACGAAAGCGGCAGTACGGTCTATGTGACAGGAAACGGGCAGGAGATACATAATTCTTATGAATATGATGCTTTTGGCGTGGTGACACAAAGAAGTGAAGCAGTTCCGAATCGGATTTTGTACACAGGACAGCAGTACGACCAGGAGAGCGGCCAATACTATTTAAGAGCGAGATTTTATAATCCGGTAATCGGACGCTTTCTGCAGGAAGATGTGTATCGAGGAGATGGCCTTAATCTGTATGCATACTGTGAGAATAATCCGGTAGTGTATTATGATCCGAGCGGTTATAATAAAACACAGAAGCCAAATGGTGAGAACAGCCAGGGGCCGAATGCTACGGGAGAGGTGTTCACTGAGGGTTCGGGGCAGTTACCAAAGCCGGGTGATCCAACTTTTATGGGTCCACTGATAGAAATTGATGCAGCAAGACAATCTGGTTGGAAAAAACCTAATGGAGAAATATGGTGGCCACCAAATAATGGAGCTGTTCCTGGAACAGAAGGACCTATTACATTATCTCCAGGAACACGTATTGACAGATACGGTCATCCGTTTGGATATTATACTTCTCCTACAGACACACCTTTTACCAATCGAGCTTTATCATCGTCAACTGATATAAATGACTATCATGTATATGAAGTTCTGAAGCCAATAGAAGCTGAATCTGCTACAATTGCTCCATGGTTTGATGAAGCAGGGGGAGGGACTCAATACAAATTAACTGACAGAGTAAAAAATCTTATTGATAATGGTTCGTTAAAGGAGATAAAGGAATGACAAAAAATGAATTAGAAAAAATTTTAATCGAAAAAAAAATACCGACAAATACATATAGTTTAGACGGAAAATTCTATCCAGATCGATTTGAATTATATTTTAATAATGATGAATGGATGGTTTATTATTGCGACGAACGTGGTGTGAAGCATGATTTGAAAACTTTTAAGGGAGAAGAAGATGCTTGTCAGTATTTTTATGAATATTTAACTGGCGTAATGTTTAATTAATGGGGACTTGATGCCATATAAAAAAACAGCCATAGATGCAACTTTTTCTTAAAGTAGCAGAATGAAGAACAGGTGGCAACAGCAATTCAAACATTTTTCAGGAAAAAGGAAAAATACTTTCATTTTCATATTTGCCCAACAAGGCTTTTTATCACCTGAATGGCATACATGTTCTACCATCAGTTTTAAAGGTCACGCAGGGGCAATATCTTGCGACACAGGGCATACTGAAAGTGGTATATTAATTCTATTTCACCAGAAACTTAGCCAGATCACCTACCCCCATGGTTCATGGTGAACCATAGGAATTACAGGAATCTGGTTCTATGGTAAAATGGGGCTGCCGGGGGTTACAGGGGGTGAAAATATCATTTCTGTAGCTCCCTTTTCTGTTCTTTCTTCTGCCGTTTTTCCTGAAAATAAATCCAGAAATGACTTGCAATCCATTCAATACGGAGTTAACATCAACAACCAATAAAAGAAATAACTTGTCCATTCACCCATTGGTTCGCTGTAGATAGGCTGTCGAACCCTTACGGACTCAACGCATAAACATATGCGAATCGAGTTAACGCTGTCATCTGAGGTTGCCGGTACGGGAACTGATCGGTTGGGATCAAGATCAGGAGGGAGAGAATTGCAGAGAAGAGAAAATCTGCTTTATGTTGGGATTGACCTGCATAAGGAAACTCACACCGCAGTGATGGTGAACTGTTGGAAAATCCTAATTATGGAAAGGATAATTAATGTTAGATGAAATATTAAAAGTAAAAATTGCAAATGATAAAAAGGAGCTTTATGAATGTGAATTAGAGTTATACGTTGAACAATTAGATGATAATATTAAGATAGTGTTCAAGAATAAAGAACAAACTATGGCATTTAGTGCAGATAATTATTTTGATGCATTAGAAAAGCTAAGAAGATATTTAGAAGATAGAAATGAAAAGATACTTTGTAAAGGCAGTAATGAAAATGTATATCCATCTGCAATGCAGCTAAATGCGGGAAGTGGACATAATGCGTATTCGTTAGCGTTAGGAAGACAAGCAAAACTTGTTGATGTAGTTGATATTTTTGAGGAGAGTGATTTTGATAGTTGTGTGTCTTGTGATAAACAAAATGATTTTTTTGAGAGATGGACAGAAAGCTTAAATAAATAATTCAAATAAGTTTAACCCAAAACCTTCAAATTTAAAATATTTGAGGGTTTTGGTAAGATAAATTTAATAATAAGGAAATTAAATTATGAAGTATACATTAGAATGGGCAAGAAATAAATTTAATGAGAGCGATAATAATATAGAATATATATTCTTTTGGGGTCATCATGCAAAAGATAAAAGCATAATTGATAAAAGATGCCTAAGTCAATGGTGGCCTTGCTTATTTTTTGTAGATGGTATTAAATATCAAAGTGCAGAGCACTATATGATGGCTGAGAAAGCCTTGCTATTTAAAGATTATGAGATAAGAGAAAAAATACTAAAATCTACAGATTCAAAATATGCTAAAGAATTAGGACGTAAAGTAAAAGGATTTAGAGAAGATGTTTGGAAAGAAAATTGCTATGAAATAGTAAAAAGAGGGAACTATGAAAAATTTGGGCAAAATGAGGATTTGAAAAATTATTTATTGTCAACTAATAGTAAAATTTTAGTAGAAGCAAGCCCGGTAGATCTGATATGGGGAATTGGACTTGATGAAAATGCCAAAGATATAAAAAACCCCTTAGTATGGAGAGGAACAAATTTATTAGGTTTTATTTTGATGGAAGTAAGAGATGATTTAGAATTATATATGGGTTAAAATAGCATAAATTAAGATGGTATGAAAATAAATATCATAATTTGTGAATGTATTTTATAACCGTTAATTCAACCATGAATCCATAATGATACTGTGTATATTGGCGGAAATAAGTTAGTGATGTTCTATGAGGTGTACCTACACAGACACCTTAAAAACCTTCAACTTAGTTGGTTTCAGTGTGGTTACGACCACCTAATAGGTGACTTTTACCTTATTGACAGCCACCTAATAAAAATGTAGGACTATGTCTGAAACCCTTATGCAGTCGGCATTGCCGGCTGCTGTAAATTGGCAGGAGCGCCGTAAGGTGCACCTGCCTTTAACCTGCATCATTTTCGACCCCATGGTTCACCCCTGTTTTAGTGCAGGAAATGAGCGGAAATATTCCTTAACCAGATTTTTAAATAGCAGCAAGTATGTGACTTAAGGACATATAAAAGAACAGCCATAGATGCGACTTATTTTAAAAGTAGCAGAAAGCTGAACAGGTGGCAACATCAATTCAAACATTTATCAGAGAAAAGGATACCCCTCTTTTTTATTCAAATTTGCCCAACAAGGTTTTTTATTGCCTGAATGGCATACGTGTTCCATCATCGGTTTCAAAGGTCATACAGGGGCGAAATTTTGCGACACAGGGCTAAACGAGAATGGTACATCAATTCTGTGTTGCCATTGATTTATTATAACTGTCTACTCCCATGGTTCATGGTGAACCATGGAATTTACAGGAATCTGGTTCTATGGTAAAATGGGGCTGCCGGGGGTTACAGGGGGTAAAAATACCGTTTCTGTAGCCCCCATTTCTGTTCTTTTTTCTGCCGTTTTTTCTCCTGAAAATAAATCCAGAAATAACTTGCAATCCATTCCATACAGAGTTAACATCAACAACCAATAAAAGAAATAACTTGTCCTTTCACCCATTGGTTTGTTGTAGATAGGCTGTCGAACCCTTGCGGACTCAATATGAGTTAACGCTGTCATCTGAGGTTGCCGGTACGGGAACTGATTGGTTGGAAACAAGATCAGGAGGGAGAGAATTGCAGAGAAGAGAAAATCTGCTTTATGTGGGGATCGACCTGCATAAGGAAACCCACACCGCAGTGATGGTGAACTGTTGGAATGAAAAGCTAGAGGTAGTTGTGATAGAAAACAAGCCCAGTGAATTTAAAAAGCTGGCAGAAAAGGTAAACAGAAAATCCAATCATCTTGGGCTTGAGCCTATTTACGGATTGGAGAATGCATACGGCTACGGCAGAAGTTTAGCTGTCTGGCTGATTGAAAATGGTTACATCGTGAAAGATATAAATCCTGCTCTGGCTTATGACCAGAGAAAAAGCGCGCCCATGTACCGAAAAAATGATGAGTATGATGCGTACTGCGTTGCAACGGTTCTGATTAACCAGTTACATACCTTGCCTGATGCAAAGCCGAAAGATAACGAGTGGACACTGGCACAATTAGTAAATCGGAGAGATTTACTGGTGAAAGACGGTATCCGTTTTAAGAACGGACTTCATGAGCAAATATCCATGACATATCCCAGCTACAGTAAGTTTTTCAGCGAAATAGACGGGAAATGTGCCATGTACTTTTGGAAGACCTACCCGTCCCCTGTCCATTTGCAGGAAAAGACGGCAGAAGACCTGACAATTGAATTTAAGGAAATATCCCGCATTGCGAGAAAAGATAAAGCGGAGTTGATTCTGGATTGTGTTCAGAATGATGGAAATACCTTTCGGGAATATCAGGAATCCAGAGATTTTATTACAATAAGTCTGGTACGAGACTTGGAACATCAGAAAGAAGAATTGGCAGGGCTTGATAAAGAAATCGAGAAGATCCTGTTTAGCTTTGATTACAAACTGACCAGTATGCCGGGGATTGGAACGTCTATCGCAAGCAAGTTAATTGCAGAAATCGGAGATATCCGAAGATTTCCCAATGCTGATAAGCTGGCAAGATTTGCAGGAGTAGCTCCTGTAAAGTTCAGTTCTGCAGGAAAAGGCAAGGAACAAAGCTCCAGACAAGGGAACCGTCAGTTACATGGACTGTTTTATTTCTTGGCGGTAACCATGGTGTCCAGACCAAAGAACGGATCACCCAATCATCCGGTATTTTATGACTATTATATGCGGAAAATCGGTGAAGGAAAGACAAAGTCTCAGGCACTGGTCTGCATCATGCGCCGATTGGTAAACATTGTGTATGGAATGATGAAAAATAAGACGGAATACCTTGAACCACTGCCAGAAAAAGAACAGTAATTTTTCTATTTAAAAACAGCACAAAGACGTGCTATAATTTTTTTAATTGAATAAAGATTTTTACTGTTCGTCGGATATGTCAGTACTCCACCTGAGGGTTCGGGGGCTAGTACGTCGGGTGTAGATGATATTTTGGATATTATGAAACAAGGGCAAAAAACAAGCGATGGAAAAAATATAATAACACAGATAGATGACAATACAAAAGCTATTTTTAGAATGGATGTCGGAGAGAACGCACATCCAATGCTCGATTATGGTTACCCAAATCCTACAAATCATATCAATATAGAAATACAGGCAAAAGGAACAAATGGAAAATATAAGACAAAATGGAATTACCATATTATGCTCAATGGCGAAGGAAAAGTAGATAAAACATTTTCTACAGGTGTATGGAATAAATAGTATAGGAGATGCATAATGGTCAATCTTAATATTAAGTTCAGTGATGAGGAAAAAAGTATATTACAGAAATTTGGAGGAAAGTATTATGAAATATTATCTTTGATTGATGGTGAGAGTTATATTTTAAATGAGTATGGTGATTACTCTTACAATGATTGTTTTAAACCAACAGATAATACCTATTTTATGAAACAAAAGTATGAGAAAGCTGTACCATATAGAGTTATAAAGTTTAGCAATTATTATTTGATGGAAACAATTGATGAGAGGGGAGTATGGTACAAAGGCAGAAAGGATGCAATTGGTAACTGGGAATACGAATGCTATTCTGATAGCCTTCAAGAGGCATTTGAAAGCCTGTAATTATTTAGGATTATTAATCAAATATAAAGTACTAACTGCAAAATGGTTTACCGCTGCTTTTGGAGTAAAATAGAGGGAGAATCTATAGTTCAGGAATCTAAAGAAGGAGCAATTGTGCGACTTGAACACTAGCTGTCGATAGAGTCAACCTTTAATTATAACGATTAGGTACTTAACAGATAAAAAAACACAGCCTCAAATTGGTTGTGTTTTTTTATTTATAAACTTATTATACCTGCGCATTAAATGGCTATGTGCAAATTTTGGAAGCTAATGCGTATAATTTTAGCACTTGTGTTGAAATGTGTCATTTTATATATTATGATGAACAAAATAAAAAAAAGGATACAAAATAGAAAAATAAATATAATAAAATTAAATAATGTAACCGATTTAATGATTCTGAACCATTTTAGAAATGAAAGGAGAAGTACTAATGAGATTAGATGAAAAGATTGCATTACTGGAGCGTGCAAGAAGACAACAGGAGAAAGAGGAGAAACTTCAGGCTAAACAAAAAGAAAGTACCCCAAAGGAGCCAGCGAAAAAATTAACGTTAGAGGAAGCAATGGAAGGCATCCGCACAGGAGAGCTCAGACTGGAAAGCGGAGAGATATTTGAGTTCGAAACCAGAACTTTTACAGCCAGCCAGATCCCTGTTGTTACCTTTAGAAATTTCTTTGAAGCCTCCCAGGAGGAGCCGGAAGGAGTCATATATGTCAGTCACACCCATGAGGTCAGTCAGATTCTATCCTGGCCCAAGGAACCAATTAAACCGGTAACCATGAAGCAATGGGCCAATCTTCTGGTAAATGGAATGGCTGCCAACCGGCTGCATGCGAAAGTTGTGAAGACAGAGGAACTGGATTTTGTGGACTATATCTGCTTTGATGTGCCATCTGGAAAAGATAAGCTCTATAACATTGTATTCCGGCTTAAGGGAACAGGACAGCAATTTACTGGAAATTATAACTGCAGGAAACAGGATGAGGATACATATGGAGTCTTTCTGGAAGCGATGGTGATAACTTTAAACAATCTGTTTTCGGCGATATAAGGGGGGATTGAGATGGGAAACAGTAACACTACACAGATATCAGGCGGTCAGGAAGCGGTCACCTACAAAGATCTTTTTTTAGGAGTACAGGGACTTGTATATTTCAGGAAGATCGATATCAGGGAAAGACCGGGAGAGCATGCTTTTCTATATGCAGAAGCAGTTATGGACAGTGAGATTGATGATAATGATCTTCATGGAATCAGCACCTCTGTGTCTCTTGTTTATAAAAAAGACGGAAAAGATCATGTGCTTTTTTATGGAATTCTGGACAAGGTTTCCTTATCCAGAGATGGAGGAGAAAAAATAATTACCATTGAAGCATGGGATGGTACCCACCAGATGGATGTAACCAGGCGGAAACGGATATTTCAAAATCCTCAGATGAGTGTAACAGGTCTTGTTTCAGAAATCATGAAATCCTATGTGGGTTCCGATCACATGGTACATATCCCGGATGTCCCCATTGGGCAGCTGGTAGTCCAGTACGAAGAGACAGACTGGGAGTTCTTAAAACGTTTTCTTTCTAAATATAACGATGCACTTTATCCTGACCCTGCATTTCCCAACATTCGATTTGAAGCAGGATTATCTCCCAAGCCGGAAAAGCAGAAATGGGATGAGCTTCCTTATCAATTATCCCAAGACTTCATAAGACTCAATGATTTAAAAGTAAACGGACTTGGGGATTTAACAAGATCTCAAAATACAGTTTATGAGATTGTATCCTATGATATCGTCTCAATCGGGAGTCAGATTACCTATAAGGGAACTCCCTGGTTTGTAGAAACTGCCATGCGCAGCCTGCAGGATGGACTGTTAATAAACAGATACCGGCTGAGGCAGAAAGAAAGCATGAAAATACTGCCTTATTTTAATAAAAGAATCACAGGTATTTCAATTGAGGGTGTAATTGCTGCAGTGAAACGGAATCAGGTTCAGGTAAATATGGAGATAGAAGCCGGAACAGGAGAAAAGTATTGGTTCTCATTTTCTACCGTTGCAGCTTCATCAGACGGAAGCGGATGGTACTGCATGCCAGAGAATGGAGAGAACGTACGTGTTTATTTTCCTGTAGATGATGAGAAAGAGGCCTATGTAGTGACAAATGTTAAGGGTGAGAAACCAAATGCCGGCGGTGCCTCCGGTTCTCAAAGAAATCCAAATCAGAGGAACATTAAAACCGCTCAGGGCAACGAAGTGCAGATGACTCCGGAGGGAGTCCTGATTGCGGCGGGGGATGGACAGGGCAGCATTCTTTTGAAAAAAGACGGGGAAGTTATTTTAAATGCAATTAAAGATTTTACAATTTCAGCTGTGGAGAATTTAAATCTTTCCGCTAAAAAGGATTTAACCATAAAATCTCAGGATTCCATAAAGATTGTGAATCAGGCTGGAGCAGATATTGAGATAAAAAAAGGAACGGTAGCATTTCACGGCAATGAGATCTTTGAGAATTAGGAGGTGATTGTATGGCGTATACAGCGGAACAGATTGTAATAAAAGGAATTCCAGTGGAACAATTGACAGAGCTTTGCATCAACTGCAAACCAGGTGAGCATGGGAGTCTTAGATTTTCGGCCTATCTGCCGGAGGATAAAGGAGAGGAGACTCTGTTTGGACTCACGGAAAATGACTCTGTGACTGTCTATGTGGAAAAGGGTAAGCCTGTATTTTCCGGCGTCCTGACTGAAGTTTCTACCTCTTCGGAAGGGAACATGGTTAAAATTACGGCAAACGCACAAAGCAGAAGCATTCTGATGGATCAGAAAAGACGTTCCAGAACTTTTCAGGATATTAATATGACCTACGGACAGCTTTTCAAGATCATTCTTTCTGAATACCCAGGCAGTGATATCCGGCTCTCTATTGAAGATAAACCAATTGGAGAGATAGCGGTTCAGTATCAGGAGACAGACTGGGAGTTTCTAAAACGAATGCTTTCCATGCTGAATGCAGTTCTGGCATGCAGATGCCAGTCTGAGACAATTAAATTGTACGGAGGTGTTCCGGATATTCCATGGGGAAAATGGGACTATGAAAAAATAGGATTTACAAAGGAAATGGGAGAATACAGCGACTGGACACAGAGAGGGAAAGCCGTCAATGACAACGATTTTCTGATTATGCAGATCGAAACAGAACATTTACCTGAGCTATTTGAACAGGTGGAGGATAAAGGACGTACATTTGTTATTCGGCAATACTCCTGCCAGTTAGTTAGAGGAATGCTGCTCTGCCGTATGGAGCTTCAGAAAAAAACGGGTGTTCTGGCAAAAACAAAATACCCGATGCATATCATTGGAACGGCTCTCCAGGGAACAGTACTTGCCATCTCAGGTACCAAAATAAAGGTTCATCTTGATATTGACGGCAGTTCAGGAGCAGGAGACTTATATTGGTTTCCGTTTTCCACCCTTTCCGCTTCACCAGATGGAAGCGGCTGGTATTACATGCCTGAAAAGGGTGATAAAATCCGGGTTTATTTCGCTTCCAAATATACCAAAGATGTGATTGCTGTCAGTGCAGTAAGTTCCTATGACGGAAAAAGCGGAGGAGTGCCTGACCGTATGGGGGATTCTTCCAGCAAGTATTTAAGTAATCCACAGGGGCAGGAAATGAAGCTGGGAGCCGATGGTATCTATTTATCAAGCAATAAAGGTGCTTCCGCTGTAAAAATCGGAAATGGTGGAGATATTACATTAAGCGCCAAAGGAACCATTAATATAGAAGCTGCAGAAAATCTGGATATCACAGCAGAAGAAGCAATCAGCCTGCAGGCACTGGAACAGGCAGTAATCACTTGTTCCAAGGGAGGAATGATCCAAATGCCTGAGGATGGAAATGTATATATACAGGGAACCGAGGTAAAGGTAAATTAGGAGGTTTGTATGACCAGACAGGAAGCATTGTCAGCATTTCAGGATGAGGAACTCTATTTATTTGAGGAGAAAAAAGAACGGTTTATCATTGGGCTGGAGGAGAAGGCGGAAGAATTTTCAAATTCCATCAGACAGGTACTTTCGGTCCTGAGGAAAGAGATAGAAAAGAAAAAGAAAGAAAAAATTATGTTTATTTATTTTTCCCTTCTTCGGGCAGATATGCTGGATGATCATTATCAAGTATTCGTGCGTGCCATGGACGCAAACTGGCATATGGATGAGGAAGCCGCTGAAACCACATTTTCCATTGATTATTTATTTGAACCATTGAAGGAACTGAAAGAGAAGCTGGAACTTGACAGAAGAAAATACATGGGAAAGGTCAATTCCTATGATGTGGCAAATATGATTCAGAACTGTGTAATGGAGTGGAACCAGATTCTTTCCATTCAGCTGCATTATATGTTTCGTGATATGGAGGCGAATGAGGACTTTGCACAGATTCCCAAGTATCCCACATGGGGAATCTATTGGGGAGAGTATCGGGATGAAAGTGAACTTGTGGCTTTCGCAGACAGAGAAAAAAAGGAGCAGAAGGATTGGGACAGATGTCTGCGTCTTTCTAAAGAGCAGGAAGAGGCCATGATAAACAAGTTCTGGTACCAGGCTGATTTAAAGGACTCGGATTGCAGCAACAAGCTTCTTTTATTCAGCCAGTTTGAAGACTGTGATTTGACAGGGCTTTGTTTTGACGGGGCTGACTTGACTGGGATACAGTTTAGAAACTGCAGGATCAGAAGATGCAGTTTCTGTAATGCCAATGTGCGGCAGTCTGATTTTTCCAATTGTACATGGGTAGAAAATGATTTTACAGGGGCTGATGTAGAAAATGCCGTTTTCCAGGAAAAGGATATCCCGTTTCTGCATCTGGATCCCCAGCAGCTGCAGGTTATTTTTGTTGACAGGAGGGACATGGAATGAGATTTTTCACAATGGAACAGGATAAGAGGCTGCCAGATGTAATACAGTTTCGTGATTTTGATATCCGCGGCCCAAGACATATTTTTTATAAAGAAGATGCAGGGGATATACAGGAATCAAATATGATGTATCTGACTAAAGACAGCGGCGAAACTGCGCCGGATTTCATCCAGAGCCCGGTTTCCTTAGTCTCAGATAAAGTCAAGGAAGTCCTTGACATGTATGAAGATGATATGGTTTTTAAAACGGTTACCATTGCCAGTAAGGAGCGGGAAACCATAATGGTTTACCATCACCTGCTTCTTGAGCGAATGGACATGTTCTCAGAGAAAACGGAATTTTATTCAAATGGAAGTATCAAATGTCTGGTTCTGGATCCGGCAAAGATAGGGGAGCATAAGGTATTTCTGTTGAATGATAAACGCTTTCCAAACCCAATCGTCAGCCTGGAAGTAGTGGAAAGCCTGCTTCGCAGAAATATAATTGGCATTGTATTTAAGGAAGTGGAGGTGGAAGCATGGCAGAATTAACTGATACATATGTGGTTCATGGTGCCTGTACCCAGTGTACCATGGGAATGAGACAAAGCAGAGTAGTACTTCATGAGACCCACGGAGTTTTTTTGAAAAAGCAGGCTCAGATGACAGTCAAGGATTGCAAGGGAGAATATCATGTGATCTGCTTTGGAGGGTGCTACAGTATGGAAAATCCAAGTACACAGGAAGAAGCCCAAAAAGTTCAGGATAAAGTAAAGGAATTAAGTCCGGATACGTTTCTTGATAAAGTTATGGGATTTTTTGCAGGAGGGAAAAAGAAAAAACAAGAGGAAGAAGCTGCTCCTGCAGAAGGCGTTCCCCAGGTATTAGGCGTCTGTACCCCCCGCATCATAGCCCGGGAATGGGATTACGGGCAGGATGGAGTGGAAACTGACAGCGACCGGCCATTAATGGGCGGGGCAAAGCTATACTGCATGTATGGAGGCGAGATTGAGATTATAGAGTCCGGACAGCCGGAGGCAGGGAGTTGATGGAACAGATGATAATTTGAGTAAGACACCAGATGAAGAGATAACCTCTGCTTCATAAAAAGGGGGAATTGATATATGAAAATGAAATATAAAGAACTGGAGATTGAACTGTCACTTGACGGTGCCATCCAGGTTGAGCTGTTTCAGCTGACACATAGATTAAATGAACATGAGTTTCTTTCTTTAAAATTATTGACAGATGGAGAGAATCCGGAAGATTATGTAAATATGGCAACGGTTCAGCCGGTTATTGTGCGTGAAAAGGAGAGTACCGGTGGTCAGGTAATCTTTCAGGGAAAAATCGAAACTGTCTATATAAAAACAGAGAAAGGCTTATCATATCTCTATCTGGAAGCTTACTCCTATACAAAAGATTGGGAGCGGACGGATAAGAGCAGAAGTTTCCTGGACAGCCAAATGACATATCTGGATGTAGCGAGAAAGGTGCTTGCTGACTATGGGCAGTTTGATATCAAAGATGAAATTACGAAAGATGCCAAGATACCTGAAATGCTTTTGCAGTATGAAGAAAACGACTGGGTATTTTTAAGAAGGCTTGCAAGCCATTTTGGTTCCAGTCTGCTGGCTGATGCCTCATCTCCAATGGGAAAAGTGTATTTTGGAGTTCCTGAAATGAACTTTGGGACAGAACTGGCAAAAGAAGATTATGTTATGGAAAAAGACATGAATCATTTTGCTAAAGTCCTGGAACCATCCGGCATTTTGTCACAGGAAGCCTCTCATTGGAATATTTCTACTCGTAAATATCTGCGCATGGGAGAAGCAGTCTCTTTTAATAAAATTGCAGCAGTTGTTACGGCAATGGATATTTCTACTGGCAAGGGTGAACTGGTTTATCGTTATACTCTTTCCAGAAAAGAGGGGATTCGCAGAGAAAAGGAACAGAATCCAAGGATATATGGAATGAGCATACCTGCTACAGTAAAGGAGCGGGGAGGAAACCAGGTCAGGGTCCATTTTGATATTGATAAACGTTACGAACCCTCGGCTCATATGAAATATTTTACCTATGCAATTGAAAGCAGCAGCTTTTATTGTATGCCGGAAGTTGGAAGCAGAGTACATATTTATTTTCCTGAGCATGACGAGCAGAGCGCAGTTGCAGTTCATGCAATAGGAAGCGGAAGCGGAGGCAGTGGAAATAAAAAGCCAGATAATAAAAATTTTTCCGATCCAAGCGGCAGTGCAATGAATCTGACTCCGGACTCCTTAAACTATGCTCCTGATTCCAGCGGTTCCATTGTTCTTAATTTAAATAAATCCGGATTTGTATCCCTTACAGGGAAAAATATCAATATAAAAACCCAGAAAGGCTTAATGGCAGGAGGAAAATCTCCAGTCCAGAAGCTGATGATATCCGGCGAGAATAAAGTGGTACTGCAGATTGGGGACAGTGGAGATGATATCATCACCCTGGAGGAGAAAACGGATATTAAATCAGCTCTTGTTATCCATAAAGCAGAAACCCATTCAGCGGCTTCACCGTCTGCAGGAGATCTTGAAGCAGAATTGACAAGTGGAGACAGTGCAGCCCGTGAAGAAAATAACAATCAGCTTGCATCTGCACTTGCGGCCAGGAAGCAGGAAAGTAAACAGAAGGTTTTAAATGGAGTACTGAGTATTGCCACCGTAGTGGGTGCAGTAGCACTGACCGTTGCAACAGGAGGAGCTGCAGGTCCGCTGCTAATTGCCGTAGCCGGTGCAAAAACTGCTTTTGCAGTTGCAGATATAGCAGAAGGACTTGATGGTTACAGTAAAGTAAATGCACTTGATGCCTCGCGGCCCGCAAATTTTATCAGGGATACTGTATTTCAGGGTAATGATGCTGCGTATAATCTTGCATCTGGTATTACAGATGTGGTATTTGATGTAGTTACTGGAAAGGCGTTAAAAAATGCAGGTTCTGCAGGAAAACTAAGCAAAATCCTGTGTTCAAAATCCCAGGTCACAAATACTTTAGTCCAGGGAACCGGATCCCTATTATTTGGAATGATACAGGAATATGAAACAACTGGAAAGGTTAGTTTAAAGAATTCAGCTGGTAACTTTATGTTCGGTATGTTTAAGGGTGTTGCCCAGACAAAACTGATTGGAAAAGTGCAGGGAGCATTAAAAACCGATTCCAGACTGGTTAATAAACTGGTGGGAGCAGGAGTGGGAACGTTATCGGGTACGGTAATGGATGTTACCCGTGATGCGTTACTCCCGGACAGAAATGTAGATGTATGGAGATCTCTTCAGGAAAACTTTGTCTCCAGCGGTCTGGCACAGCTGTTAGGGGAGCCGATTGACGCTGTCTCTGGAGCATTTTTAATTATGGCAACCGATTTTATTCTGCCTGATATAAGGGATTCCATAAAAATAACCAGAAGATATTATTCTACGAATAAACAGCCGGGAATAATGGGAACTGGCTGGAGATTTCCTTATGAAGGAAGACTTTATCAGGATGGGTCCAAGCGCCATGTTGTTTTGGATACCGGCCATCATCTGACCTTTGAGTGGGATGGAGTAAAGGCTGAAAATATCTCTTATGGGTGCGGATGGTTTGATCTCATAAAAGAAAATGATGGCTGGAGTTTAGCTGACAGAAAAGAACACCGAACCTATTCTTACAATGCCCAGGGCTTTTTACTGTCAATCAGAGATCGGAATGGACAAGCCATAAGCTTCACATACAGAGGAGAGGTCCTTGAAGGAATTACAACTTCACTGGGATATCATTTAAACCTTACCATGAAAGAGGGGCATTTAATTCAAATATCTGACAATATGGGAAGAACCATGCAGTACAGATATGAGAAGGGACTATTAACTGATATTGTCCACATGGATCAGGGAATCACACATTATGAGTATGATGAAAATGGATATCTGACCAAAGCGGTTGACCAGACCAAAGTAGGGTACCTGGAGAATCAATATGACAGAAGGGGACGAACAGTACTTCAGACATTAGCAAATGGGGATGTATACCGGTTAGAATATCTGGATGAAGAACGAAGTGTCAGGGCATTTAGCAGTGTGGATAATAAAACGGTTCTTTATAAGTATGGAAAAAATATGGAGATATTGGCCGTACATTATGAGGATGGAACCGGGGTCTTCTATGAATATGATAAACAGGGATACCGATCCAGCGTAACGGACAGATCAGGCAGCAGAAAAGAATGGAGCTATGATTTAAAGGGGAGGCTGGCAGAAGAAAAACTGGCAGGTGGCCTTATAACGAATTATCATTATAATCAAAGTGATGATCTGGAAGAGAAAACGGACAATACAGGCAGAAGATTCTATTTTGAGTATGATGATAATCACAATCTGATTGAGAAAAAGGAAGAAACAGAAGAGGGAAACTGGTTTGCTCATAGTTATTACTACGACCGAAGAGGCAGGCTGTTAGAAGAGACAAATCCGGTTGGAAATACTACCGTATATCATTATAAGGATAATTCGGGGAAACCAGATGTGATCACTTATCCCGATGGAGAAGAAGTCCGGTTCGAATATGACTCCATGGGACGCCTGATGGCTGAAGAAAGTGAATGCGGCAGAAAAGAATATGGCTATAATGCAAATAACTACCGTACTATGATAAAAGATGGGGAAGGAAATGAGTCCCGCTATCTTTATGATGGAATGGGAAGACTGATGGCCATGTATCCTCCAAAAGCCTGGAAAGAGAGAAAAGGTGAGTATACATACAGGTATGATTTCCTTGATCGGCTGACAGACAGTATTTCTCCGGATGGTAGCCACAGCAGGAAATTTCTGGATGGGGAAGGAAAAGTATTAAAGGAAATTCATCCCAATGCCTACGAAGAAAACACGGATGACGGAGCCGGTGTTTCCTTTGATTATGACAGTGACGGAAACCAGATTCGGATTCATTATCCGGACGGAGGCTGTGAAAGACTGTTTTATGATGCAGCAGGAAACAGAATTAAGCATGTTATGCCTCAGGATTATGATGCACGGACTGATGACGGCGCAGGCTGGAAGTATACTTATGGAGTGGAAGGACGGCTGGAGACGGTAACCGGTCCGGACGGTATCCGACAGGCAGAATATAGTTATGACATTTCCGGTAATCTCACTAAAAAGACCGATGCGATGGGCAGAACTGTTACGTATAGTTATGACAGAAGAAATCAGTTATGCGAGGTAATGCGGCCGGTAGAAAAAAAGGATGGTGAAGTCCTTTACCAGAGAACCACTTATCTCTACGATGCAAATGGTAACAAGGTGGAGGAACATCGTCATGGGGGATACTGGAGCGGAGATGGACATCTGATTGACGAGGCTGACGAGGGTCTGAAGTTAAGCTTTATTTATGATAAAAGAGAACGGCTGATCCAGGTAAAAGATGGACATGGAGCTGATATCATTTACCGGTATGATATACAGGGGAAAAAGATCTATGAAGAGAAGGTTATCTCTAAAGATGTACATCAGATCATTCGTTATAATTATGATAAAGCAGGGAGACTTGCAGAGATAAAAGAACTGCTAAATAGCGGACTGATTCCTGTCAAAGGTGAAGCAAGATATGCGATTACCATCTATAACTATGATGAAAATGGAAACAGAACCAGAATACAAACGCCAGAGGGTTATGAGATTATCAGAGAATATGATTCCTGTGACCGTCTGATTGCTGAACGTACACTGGATAAGCAAAACGGAATCGACAGGACAGTCTCCATAACCTATGATCGGGCGGGAAATATAACGAGAATTGCCCGTCAGGGAAAAGGCGGGGAATTGTGGGAACTTTCTTATGACTATGATTTAAAGAACCGAATTACATATGTGAAAGATTGTCTGGGGCCGGTATTTAGATATGAATACGATAAGAATGACCGCCTGGAAAAAGAAATTTTGTCGATCGGTGAGGAGGGATCGGATAAGAAGTATAAAAATAACTTATCTTATGCTTATGATTCTTACGGTAATATTCTCTCACACACAGATGGAGCTGGAACTGTTCTGGAAGAAAACCAGTATCTCCCGGATGGAAATCTGGAGATAAAAAGAACGGCGGATGGAAATCAGTGTACGTATACGTATGGATTTCATGGAAAGTTAACCAGTCTGGAAACATTAAGAAGCAGAGAGGCAGGAAAGCCGTCCCAGATTTATACGTATGATGCAAATGGACGGATTACGGGAGTTGCCGATGGAAATGGAAACCGGACAAATTACGATACGGATAACTGGGGAAGAATCAGGAAAGTCAGAAACGGAGACGGAGGAATTGAGAACTACACCTATGACAGTATGGGTAATGTCACCAGTACAACGGATCCAAACGGGGGTGTCATCACCTATCGTTACAACAGCCAGGGTAAGGTTTGTGAAATTATTGATCAGGATGGACGCAGCGAGATATTCCGCTATGACAGAGAAGGACGGCAGATCCTGCATATAGACAGGAATCAGAATCAGGTAAGGACAGTCTATAATGTAGATGGAAATCCGGTAATGGAAACAGGGTGCGACCAGGAAGGAAAGAATTCCGTAACCAGAAGCTGGGAGTACGATTCTTTCGGATTGAGAAAAAAAGCAATCGCTGACGGTTTCTGCTATACCTATGAGTATCGTCCCGATGGAAAGCTGATGAAAAAGAATTCCTGCGGAAAAACCTTAATATCCTGTACTTACAGTAAAGATGGAAGCTTAAAAACCATGACCGATGTGACTGGAAAAAGGCTGCATTACGGATATGACTGGAGAGGAAAGCTTACCAGTATTAAAGACGATGAAGGAAGAGAAATAGTCCAATATAGTCACCGGAAAGACGGAAGGCTTGAGACAATCACCCATTTAAACGGAATAAAGACTCTTTACGAATACGATACAGATGGAAACATCAGCCGCCTTGCAACATTTTTGTCAGAAAGCAATCCTTTGTTTGATTACAGATATGAGTACGATCTCAATGGAAACAGGACGGCCAAAGAGGGTGTCTGCGTTATGGTGGAAGGCAGTTGTGCGCAAAAGACCACTGTCTATTATCACTATGATTCCATGAACCGTCTGACTGAAGAGAGATTTGATGGGGACGATGCTCATTATGTGTATGACCGCTGTGGAAACCGGTTGGAGAAGACATCCGTTGCAGGGAAAGAGACGTACTGCTATAATAGAAGAAACCAGCTGATAGAGCGGAATGCGTCTGGACGAAACTATACATACCGGTATGATGCTCAGGGAAATATTCTGGAAGAAACCGGAGAAGGTAAGGAGAGGAGGTACCATTATAATCCGTTTGGTCAGCAGACTGCAGTAGAATCAGATAAGTTAAAGCTGGAGAACTTCTACGACGGAGAGCTGTTAAGGGCCGGAATGTCTGTAAATGGACAGGTATCCCGTTTCATCTTCTATAATGGAGAAATGCAGGCAGAAGCAGATGAGGACTTAAATGCCATAAGCAGGCATATTCCAGGCTATGGAGTGGCAGCCAGTGAAGTGGAAGGACAGGACGGATACCATGCGTATCATCTGGATGAGAGAAACAATACTGCGTATATAACAGGCAGTCAGAGGAATATTGAGAACTTCTATGCTTATGATGCCTTTGGAGCTATCCGTAGCCAGTCGGAGGAAATTCAAAACCGGATATTATATACGGGCCAGCAGTATGATCAGGAGACAGCACAGTATTATCTTAGAGCCAGGTTTTATAATCCGGTGGTGGGAAGATTCCTGCAGGAGGATGTTTACCGGGGGGATGGGCTGAATCTGTATGCGTATTGCGCAAACAATCCGGTGATGTATTATGATCCTAGTGGGTATAATGCAAATGACTGTTATGGTAAAGATGGGGGAGAGCCAGCTGGAGACGGTGGTACACCTAGTGGTAAGGTCAAGACAGATAGTGATACCAATGGGGCGGCACAGACTACCAAGGGGAACAAAAGCTTTGATGATGGAACTTCTGATGGAAATAAGAAAGCCAAAGCAAAAACAGGACCGAAGACAGATGGTAAAGGACCACATAATGTTAAAATTGCAGAAGTAGCGGCAAGTGTTAAAGATGGAACTGTTATAGCAGGCGGAGGAACTGGAATCCCAGAAGCAGTTATTCCTACTCCAAATGGAGTAAAATCTAAACGAAGACCCGATATTTTGGTAGAAAGAGCAGATGGATCACAATATGGAATAAATGTGGGAAAGACAACAGCAAAAGGTGCTCCTATAAAAAGAGAAGTGCTTGCAATATATGATTTGGAAGATGCGGGATATCCTATGTATTTTGTACCTTATGACAAGTAGTTAAGTGGTGATTATAATATATCAGTCGTTGTAAGGTAAATGGGTTTGTGATTTTAATAGGATTTATGAAATCAATATTATAATAATCTGGCATATGGATTTATAAGTAATATGAGCTTTAGCAAATACAATGTAAATGCTAAAAGAATAAACGTGGCTAGGGAGATTTGAATCCCTAGCTACGATTTATAAATAGGAGATGATATAATGGCAAAAATTAATTTTCAATTTCACGCAACAAGGGAAGAAACATCAGCTTTTATTTTGAATAAAGTCAAAGAAAATAATTTAAAAGTAGTGATATTGCAAACATTTCCAAATTTTGAGTACAAAGTTATTGATTACTTAAACATATCCGAAGAAATGCTATGTAAAGCTGAAATGGTTTTGCTTTATATGAATCAACCCATTAAAGATGAAAAAAATTATATAGAATTCTTAAGAAATAATAGTGGTTTTTTATGTATTAGGCTGGGAAAGCAAGATAATAAAATATTAAGTGAATCCACTATTGGTTGTATAGCGGAAAATGAGAATCTTAAATTATGGAGAATCATAATAAATCAGTATAAAAAAACAATGTTTAAAGGAGTTTATATTATTGGAGAATATAATGGAGTAAAAAAATATTACAAAGATCATAGATATACACAAAAAGTAAAAGAAATGTATGAAAATGGAATTACAATTATAGGGAATGGTGGAAATAACAGATATATTTTAGAATCGTCTATGGAATCCGAGTAGAGTAGTTTACACAAATATAAAAGTTTAAGTGCTTTTACGACGAAGATTATGAAATAATTATGACTTAATATTAAAGCTTATTATTAATTCTTTATATTTTTGGTAAGTGTAATAAAATTTGTGTCTCTAGAAACAAATTGCTTCTTTCTGGGAATGGATTAGATTAATTATTCATTCCCAGAAGGGAGCTTTTTCTATGGCAATCGCTAAACAAGGATCAAGCGTGAGGGAAAAGGCGGTGATTACATATCGTTACAACAGCCAGGGTAAGGTTTGTGAAATTATTGATCAGGATGGACGTAGCGAGATATTCCGCGATTACGTATAATTAATTTCGCAAATTCATTTTAATAAAAATAGACATGGTCTATAGCCGTTTGGTAAAATAAAGTCACCACAACCAAATCTCACAAAGGAGGCTATAGAACATGTCCGATAACATTATACAATTAAACCTGGAACTTATCCATAACGAATTGAAAGATTTAGTACGTAACAGCGTTGAGGAAACCCTCAACGCCTTGCTGGATCATGAGGCAGATGAACTCGTTAATGCCGATAAATATGAGCGTTCCGGTGAACGTAAAGGATATCGTTCCGGACATTACAGCAGAAACTTTCAAACCATGGCTGGTAAAGTAAATTTAAAGATGCCAAAGCTAAAGGGCGTTCCGTTTGTAACTGCCTTCATTAAACGCTATCGCCGCAGAGAATGCTCTGTAGAAGAAGCTCTCATTGAAATGTATCTCGCAGGTGTTTCTGTTCGCCGTGTTGAGGATATTACCGAGGCATTATGGGGAACCAAAGTTTCACCAGGAACAATAAGTAATCTTAATAAAAAAGCCTATGAACACATTGAAACGAGGAGAAGTCGCAAACTTACCGGTTCTTATCCTTATGTGTTTGTAGATGGAGTTTATTTAAAGCTGAAAGAAGTCTCTATGTTGCTGAAGGCCATCCATGCTCAAGAATGCAAAACATCTGCAAAGGAAAAAGCGAAATAAGTAGCGGATAAACTTCGCGAGATGAAATTAACTTCGGCAGCTAAAAAGATCGAAGATGGAATTGAGGAAACCCTAACATATATGGATTTTCCCAGCCAACACTGGACTAGAATTCGCACTAACAATACCATTGAACGTCTGAACCGGGAAATCAAACGTAGAACCCGTGCTATTGGCGCTTTTCCTGATGGGCAAAGTGCTTTAATGCTTGTATGTGCTATTAGAATTAAGAATACATGGAGAGAAAAATAATGATTTATATCAGGAGGTTTTATTGTGTTATTAAAAAAGATTATTTTAGAAGGTGATCCTAAATATGAAAAAGAGAATAAGTTATTTCCAATTAGGTGGAAGTCACATCATATAACGGAACTTTTTATAGAGTTATGCCCTGAATTGGAGTTAGATGGAAATGGGCAGTTGACCATTTTAGCTACAAGGAATAGAAGGCAAAATGCTAAAAAATACAATAATTATAAGGCTTTTCATGCTTCTTCATATTATCTTGATAAGGAGCAGATAAAGACATTAGAACTTTTAGAATCTGAAGATGCAGAGAAGTATATTTTAAATATTATTGAAGAAGTATTAATTGACATTACAAATATGTCTGGTAAAAATGAGGAAAAAAGCAATACAATTAAAGCCACAATTAAGAAAATGATTGATCAAGATTTATCACTGAGGAAGAAAATCAAGACATTATCTAAGACTTCAAAGGGAGGAAAATATAAAGCAGAAGTTTTTAGATGCTTAAATAGAACAGTGGGTGAAGCATGGTGTGTGCAAATTAAATGTGGCAATTCAGACCAGACTAAGATTCAATGGTTAGCTAATATACCAGATTATCTAGATAGAAGAGATTATTTTAAAAAATCTAGATGGGAAGAAAACAAATTTATCATAACTAATAAGTTGGGTGCAGAGGTTGCATTAGTTGATGTTGATGATTGAAGATTATAAAAATGTCAAGTTATTTAAAAGGCAGCACAAATTATGATAATAAGAGTTGGGTCAATTTAGACATTTTTTTCTATGAGGACAATTATCATAGACATAATTCAGGCCCTTATTAACATTCGGAGTGGTTTACAGAGAATAATAAGATAAATCAGATATGGAAAAATGATGCTACTGGGAAAGAATATCGCTATGCAGATTTATTAAGTAATTAATTTAGCTTTATAATGAACAATTCTTCGCTTCCACATTACAAACAGGCTTATGTCTTACACAATTATTGTCGATGAAAGAGTGATATAAAAAGGACTAAATTCCGTTTATAACAGTTACTTGATGTAGGTGAAAGGAGCCTGAAAACCAGTGGAATCAACCAGAAGATCAAAATACAAAGAACCAATCCAGCACGGAAACGCCTTCTTCCCATTCAGCACCCACGAAACCGATATCAGGCTAAGGGAAGGTAAAACCTTTCACACCTACATTATGAACGGAGAGAACTTTGGAGGTCTGGTTGGTCTGGGTCAGGAGCCTCCCCTATATTTCCACTGCCACAAGGAACTGGAGCTATTCTGGGTATGCAAAGGAATTGCCAGAATCAGCATAGAAAATGAAGAGATTCAAGTTTGTACAGGAGACGTTTTGCTAATCCGCCCAGACAGAATTCACGGCTCCAACGATTTTTTAAAAGAAGACCTCATCTACCGGACAATCTTATTCAGCTACGAGTTCGTAGGCAGTATGGAGAATGATGTCATCAGGCAAAATTACATCGATCCCCTTTTTTCCCTAACGACCGGACCTTATATCTTTTCGCCATCCGGACAGCAGGAGAGTGAAAGACAGTATCAACTTTTAAATGATGCATACGCCATATATGAAAATGGCCAAAAAGGATTTGAACTGCTTTTAAAAGCCAGAATTCTGGAATTTTTCTATGAAATAGTAAAAAGCGAAAATATTTCTCCAATTCAGGAACAGAGCGATACAGGAATCGGCTTATTTATGAAAAACATCAATCATTACATAACGGAAAATTACACAAACAAAATCGAACTTAGTGATGCAGCAAAGCACGTTTCCATGAGCAAGGGGTATTTTTGCCGCTACTTTAAACATGCATTTCACATGACATTTCATGAGTATCTGACTCATGTGCGGCTGCGGGAAGCTGAAAATCTGGTTCGCACCACACACCTGGGTATGGAGGAAATTGCAATCCGTACCGGCTTTTCCAATTCCAATTATTTTACTGTCAGTTTTAAGAAACATTATCACATGATTCCCACAAAATACCGTAACGAAGTCAATATTTAATCACACTGCACCAATCTCACTAGAAGAGGAGCCCCTTTCATTTACGGAGCTCCTCTCTTTTTTACCCCTCTCCCCTGTAAAGTCACTTTTTTAATAAAAGAGGTCAATATAAACAGGGTAACTTCATGTGCATACAACTAAAATAATAGTATGAATCCGATTGAAAGGGGTAAAAAGGCATGAATTATATCAGAGAAGACCAGGGAGCTATTATTTTTGAGAATGACGGAGAAACCCTCCGTATCGAGCCGTGGGGCGAAAATTCCCTGCGGGTGCGCGCTGTGATGATGGGAGATATCAAAGATACGGATTACGCACTTCTTTCAGCACCATTTACATCAGTCGCAATCATAATAAAAGATAAGTTTAACGGCTCAATTACCAATGGAGCAATCACCGCATCTTTATCGGTAGATGACTGGCACAAAAGATGCAGGGTAAGCTTTTTTAACCAGAAGGGAGAACTTCTCCTGGAAGAAGAAAAGGCCGGAGGAGCCCTTAATAAAAAGACCAGAAATTTTAAACCCAGACTGGGAGGTGACTATGAGCTGACTGTTACCTTTGCCTCCGACCAGTCAGAACGGCTGTACGGAATGGGACAGTATCAGCAGGAAGTCTTAAACATGAAGAACTGCATTTTAGAACTTGCCCATAGAAACTCCCAGGCCTCTGTTCCGTTTGTACTTTCCGATAAAGGATATGGTTTTTTCTGGCATAACCCTGCAGTGGGAAATGCCTCTTTTGGAAAGAACATTACCCAGTGGTATGCGGAAAGCACCAGGCAGATGGATTACTGGATTACCGCAGGGGATACCCCCGAAGAAATCGTGAGAGCCTATGCCAAAGCCACGGGGACACCTCCTCCCATGCCCGAACATGGTCTGGGATTCTGGCAGTGCAAGTTAAGATACTGGAATCAGGAAGAACTTCTAAACGTTGCCAGAGAATATCATAAAAGAGGAATTCCGGTAGACGTGATTGTAGTTGATTTCTACCACTGGCCTAAGTGCGGTGACTACCGTTTTGATGAAAATGATTTCCCCGATCCAAAAGCCATGGTTGAAGAACTAAACAGTTATGGTATGGAGCTGATGGTTTCCATCTGGCCACAGGTGAACTTAACCAGTGAAAATTATGAGGAAATGAAACAGAAAGGGCTGCTTGTAAAATCAGAACGTGGAGTTCCCATTGCGATGAGGTTCCAGGGGGAGAACGCATTCTTTGATGCAACCAATCCAAAAGCCAGAGAATATGTATGGAACTTATGCAGAAAGAATTATTATGACTTTGGGATTAAAACCTTCTGGCTTGATGAGGCCGAGCCGGAATTTTCCACATATGAGTATGATAATTACCGTTACTATATGGGACCAGTTAACCAGATCGGAAACATTTATCCCCAGCTCTACGCAAAAACCTTCTATGACGGTCAGATAGCCGCCGGTATGGATACAGCGGTTAATCTGCTGCGCTGTGCCTGGGCAGGCAGCCAGCGCTATGGCGCGCTTGTATGGTCCGGGGATATCCACAGCGATTGGAAGACGTTGAGAGAACAGCTTTGTGCAGGTCTGAATATGGGAATAGCAGGAATTCCCTGGTGGACAACTGACATCGGAGGATTCATGGGCGGAGATCCCACAGATCCTTCCTTCCAGCAGCTGTTCGTTCGCTGGTTCCAGTGGGGAACGTTCTGTCCGGTTATGCGGCTTCATGGAGACCGGAGTCCATCAAAGCCAGTTAATCACGCAGACGGTTCCCCATCTATGCCAACTGGAGCAGATAATGAAATATGGAGCTTCGGAGAAGAAAACACACCTATTTTAGAAAAATACATACAGTTCAGAGTAGCAATGCGGCCTTATTTACGAAAATTAATGAATGAAGCCCATGAATCTGGTAAACCAGTCATGCGTACCATGTTCTATGAATTCCCACAGGATGAAATGTGCTGGGATCTCACCGATCAGTACATGTTTGGTTCCGATATTCTGGTAGCGCCAATTCTTTACGAGAATACATATGAAAGAGATGTGTATCTTCCTCATGGAGCAAGCTGGACTCTGATTTATGATGGAACAAAATACAAAGGAGGACAAATTGTTCATCAGACAGCAGGTATTGATCAAATTCCTATTTTTCTTTGTGACGATAATCAGAAAGAATTGATTGGAAAAATTTAAATCCGGTACAATCCGGCTAAATCCCCCCAAAAACGGCTCCCCAAAGAACCATTTTTTACCAAAAATTACATGTAGAGCGCTAAATATTACATGAACGAAAAAAATGCAGACTTTTGTAGTATAATCACCTCAATGGAAACAGGAAGGGAGGAGATACGATTTTTACTGCAATAGCATTTATCGTAATTGGGTTGCTTCTGGTATTTATGCCATATGAAAAATTTCTTGAAATTTTTCCGGCAGCCAAATCCAAAATAATGATTAAAGTTTTAGGGGGCTTTTTTCTGATTTTTGGTTTTGGTTACATATTACTGGCGCTGTTCGTGTAAGATACAATTTTTACAGTTCAGTTTTGGAATATCAATATCATATGCAATCAAACAAGTATGAAAAACTGTGATTTCAATCATTATAAATGATCGGAAAAACAACAAAAGAAAGAAGCGGCGGAATGAATTCCCCGCTTTTTTCTTTTGAAGATATGGAACATTTAAAATTTAAGAACCTGTTAACTGGAAAAATCGGGCGGATGATGTTATAATGAAAAAAATCAAACAAATATAGAAAAAGGAGCACAAAAATACGATACATGGATAAACATCAAGTACTCAGGCACTATTTCGGATACGACAGTTTCCGGGAAGGGCAGGAAATACTGATTGACAGCATTCTGGCAGGGAGAGATGCCATGGGGATTATGCCGACTGGTTCAGGTAAGTCTCTTTGCTTTCAGGTTCCGGCTCTTATGACAGAAGGAATTACTTTAGTTATTTCACCTTTGATTTCCCTGATGAAGGATCAGGTCGCTTCACTCAATCAGGCAGGCATTCACGCCGCATATCTTAACAGTTCTTTAAGTTCAAGTCAGTATATTAAAGCCCTCGCTTATGCACGGGAAGGGCGCTATCCCATTATTTACGTTGCACCGGAACGGCTTTTGACCGAAGAATTTTTGGATTTTTGCTTAAACGTCCGGATTTCCATGGTGGCAGTGGACGAAGCTCATTGCGTATCCCAGTGGGGACAGGACTTCAGACCCAGCTATTTAAAGATTGTTGATTTTATTGAAAAACTTCCAAAACGACCTGTTATCAGTGCTTTTACTGCTACGGCAACAAAGGAGGTTCGTGAAGATATTATTGACATTTTAATGCTTCAGGATCCGGCTGTTGTATCTACTGGTTATGACAGACCGAATCTCTATTTAAGTGTGCAGTCTCCTAAGGATAAGTATGCCACCATGAAAAATTTTGTGGAGAGACACCCAGGGCAGTGCGGCATCATCTATTGTCTTACCAGAAAGATGGTGGAGGAAGTTTGTGGGAAATTAAACAAAGAGGGATTTTCTGCAACCAGGTATCATGCAGGATTAAGTGATGCAGAACGCAGAACCAATCAGGATGATTTTATTTATGACAAGAGCCTTATTATGGTGGCTACCAATGCCTTTGGAATGGGCATTGATAAGTCCAATGTCCGCTATGTCATTCATTATAATATGCCAAAAAATCTGGAGTCCTATTATCAGGAAGTGGGACGATGTTCCAGAGACGGGGAGCCGGGAGAATGCCTGCTTCTATATGGTGGTCAAGATGTAATCACCAATCAGATGTTTATTGATAGCAATCAGGATAATCAGGAGCTTGATCCAATCACCCGAAAGCTTGTGGAAGAACGGGACAGAGAACGACTGAAAAAAATGACCTATTACTGCTTTACCAATGATTGTCTGAGGGATTACATACTTCGCTATTTTGGAGAGTATAAGGAAAATTATTGTGGGAATTGTTCCAACTGCCTAACCGGATTTGAGACTGTGGATGTGACGGATATTGCAAGAGCTTTTATTGGATGTACGGAAACCAGCAGACAGCGGTATGGTGCCAATGTAATTATGGATACTTTGCATGGCGCCAATACGGCTAAAATCAGGAATTACGGTATGAATGAAAACCCCCATTATGCTGTTTTATCAAAAGTTCCTGTATACAAGTTAAGGCAGGTCATGAACCATCTTCTTTTAAAGGAGTATCTGTCTGTTACCAACGATGAATATGCCATTGTAAAGCTGACGCAAAAGGCAGGTGCTGTTTTAAACGAAGAAGAAACCATTCTCATGAAGATGGCAAAAGAAGAAGCCGTCATTTCACAGGCAAAAGAAAACCGTAAGACAAAGAAGAGCAGTTCATCGGCACTGGATCTTACTAAGGCGGACGAAGAACTGTTTGAAACATTAAGAACACTCCGGCTTAAAATAGCCAAAGAGGAAAAAGTACCCCCTTATATTGTATTTTCCGATAAAACCCTGATCCATATGTCGGTGCAAAAACCAAAGAACCGGGAAGAGATGCTTCTGGTATCCGGTGTGGGAACATTTAAATATGATAAATATGGTGAACGATTTTTAGAAATTTTAAAATAATAAATTCTGCCAGGAACGATTTGATCTGCTTCCTGGCGGAATTTTTTTAATTGAAATACAAACTTCTGGGCATAATGAAACAGAAAAGTTTTTTGAAACAAACAGGAGGAGCGATTATGAAGAAACCACTGGCTTTCCTATTTATTACTGCAATGATCCTGTGTCTGAATGGTTGTGGTTCCGGTATCGCTGTAAAAGAAAGCAGCAAAGCCTCAGCAGAAACAAAGGCGGAAGAAGCAGAGGCAGCGCAGGCCACAGCAAAGGCGGCCACTGCCACTACATCCACTGCAGCCACAAAGGCGGTGAGGGCAACTCCGTCAGTTCCGGAGCTGATCTTAAAATATGGAGAAGTAAACCCTGAGGGGAATATTGATACTAAAGTTGCAGAAAAGTTTGCAGAATACGTATATGAATTGTCTGATGGACGAATTAAGGTTGATATATTTCCAGGGGCAGTTCTGGGAGATGAGAAAACATCTCTTAATTCATTAAAGACAGGGAATGGATTGCTTGATTTGTACCGTATCAATACGAATGTACTGACAGGGTATGGGTTTAAAAAGCTGAATCTGTTTGGTCTTCCCTACATTTTTAAAAGCAGGGAAGGGATGTGGAAGGTTTTAGACAATAAGGATCTTGGCAGAGCATTTCTAAATGAAGGACAGGAAATTGGTGCCAATATGGTAGGCCTTTTTTATACAGATGAGGGTGCCAGAAATATTTTTACAACAGAGCCCATTAAAGGCCTTGCTGATTTAAAAGGGAAAAGAATCAGAGTACCGGAATCGGTTCTTATGATGGATACCATATCTGCGCTGGGAGCACAACCCATTCCCTTGCGTTATGAGGATTTATATAATGCATTGGCAAACGGTGATTTGGAGGGGGCTGAAAATCCCATTCCAGCGTATCTTTCCAACCGATTTTATGAGGTTGCCCCTTATTATCTTTTAAGTGGACACGTTTTCAGCCCTGGAATCATCATGATGTCAGAACAAAAATGGAACACATTAAGCAAACAAGACCAGAATCTTTTAAGAGAGGCAGGTAAAATGGCTTCGGAATGGAACAAGAAAGAAATTGTTTCTGTAGAAGAGAAACTGAAAAAAGAGATGGTGGATAAAGGAGTAACAGTAATTCCTCTATCTCATAATGAAGAGGATGAAGCCAGAAAAGATGAAGAAATCGTCCGGGTCAGCTTTACACCGGGACTTGAAAAATGGTTATATAAAATCATTGATATTCAAAAATAAAAATAACAGGTGAAAAAATTCACCTGTTATTCTTTTACATACCGGTAAATAATCGATGGCCGTCCACCAGTGGTATAATCGATGTCACTAACAATTTGCTTTTTATCCAATAAATAATTCATATATCTGCGTACTGTCACCCTTGATAAATGAACCTCCTCTGCAACGGTTTCGCTGGTGAGTGAATCTGCAGGATGTTCTCTCATAAAGGATAAGATGGTATCCAGAGTTTTTTCCTGAAGACCCTTTCGAAGAACCTCCTGCTGGGAAGAAGTGCCTGCAGAAACCTCAAACAGGGAATCCAGCTGCTCCTGGGAGAAAGTCTCCTGCTTAAGCAGTTCCTGATGTTCCATAAACCGTGCCAATGCGTGATTAAAACGAATATATTCAAAAGGCTTCACCAGATAATCAATGACTCCAAGACCTAGCAGCTTCTTTACATGAGAAGCATCAGTTGCAGCAGTAACCATAATGACATCGATGTGCTTATGCAGCTTTCGTATCTCAGTAAGAAGTTCGACTCCTCCCATAACCGGCATGTAGACATCCATAATTGCCAGATCAGCGGTATGGTCCTTTAAATAATTAAGAGCATCTTTCCCGTTGGAAAACTGGCCGGTTACCTTTAGATATTTGTTTAATTCCACATATTGTCTGTTAATAGAGGCTACCATGGGGTCATCCTCTATAATTATTACCTGATACATGATGATCCTCCTCTGTAAAGGTGATTGTAAATGAAGTACCTGTATTTTCTTCCGATTCCATCTCAATGATGCCATGATGCTGGTCCACCAGTTCCTTAATCAGGAACATACCAGACCCTCGCCCTTCTCCTTTGGTGGAAATTCCTTTTTGAAAAATATGATCCTGAAGATCGGCGGGGATTCCCCTTCCTGTGTCATCAACTGAAAGGATACTTCCCGATTGCCATATATTAATTCCTACTTCAATTTCTTTAATATCACAGCTTATGTCATTTAACTCTTCAATTGCATTTTCAATCAGATTACCCAGAATGGTAATGTATAAATCCACTGGCAGGTGAAGCTCTGATTCCACACAGGAACTGTCAGGTTTGATGGTGAGACGGATACCAAGTTCCCCTGCACGGATAATCTTACCAATTAAAAGTGCTGCAATGCTGGAAACCTGGATCTGCTTCGTTACCTCACTGACTGCAAGGGTCGATGCCATGCTTGTATTGATGATAAAATCAGTTACTTTTTTGGGCTGTCCCATCTCAATAAAACCCAGGATGATATGAAGCTTATTTTTAAATTCATGGTTCAAGGCGCGGAGTGTCTCCACCATGTAGCGGGCTCCGGTCAGTTCTTCTGCCAGACGGGTGTATTCCGTCTTATTGCGAAAAATGGATACGGCTCCGGCAGTTTTTCCATTTTCCATAATGGGAATCCGGTTTGACATGATGTGTTTGCCATTTATCATAAGGCTGATATTATATTCTGGCAAGCCCGTCTTCAGGACCTGAGGAAGTTTTGTATCCGGATATAGCTCCGTCAGCTTTGTTCCGTACTCCGGCATAGTGTCCAGATCCAGTATTTTCTTTGCAGATTCATTGATAAGGATCAGTTCGCCTTCGGTATTGATGGCAAAGATTCCTTCTTCCAGGGCATCCAGTACTTCCTTCCTTTCAATATGAATTTTACGAAATTCTTCCGGTTTATAACCCAGCAGTATTTTTTTCAGACGGCTATACAGCAGCTCGGAAACAATAAAGCCAATGGAAAGCAGCATCAGTCCCAGGAGCAGAAAAACAAGCAGGATATTTCTGGTCAGCTGGGAAATACTGGCAGTCAGTACAGAAACCATTACAAATCCTATGATTTCACCCTGTTCATTTTTTATGGAAAAAAAAGCACGGCGCTGGTTTCCTAAAGTACCTTTTCCGTTTGTGATGTATGGGGCAGCACCGTTTAATATGGCAGCCTCGTCATCTCCAACAAAGGTTTTTCCGATCAGAGCCTTATTATTATGATAAAAGCGGATGCTGTCTTTATTGCAGATGGTAACCACATCAATATAGTCCAGTTCTTTAATCAGCAGATCCATGCGTTTATTAAAGGCGGCAGAGGGCTGCCCCTTTTTTAATATATCAGCTACTTCAGGCATATCGGATATGAAAATACCGGCATTTTTTATGTTCATATCCAGAGAATTACTTTTTGTGACCAGATTATAATGAAGTGACACGCCCAAAGTCAGTAAAATAGCAAGAGTTATGCTGAAAATCTGAGAGACGTAGATCTGGTGTTCCAATGGTTTTTCTTTCATGTAGTACTTCCTCCAATGAATCTATTGTATTAGAAACAGGCTGGAAAATCAACGGTTATCCGGATTATGAAATCGGTTTTCTTTACTTACATAAGGTTTTAATAACGTTCACAAGATTTCAAAAGACCAGTATCGGTGATAACATACGGTTATAATATAAAGTCAACGAAAGGGAAGGGTGAAAAGTTATGGATTATAACAAACTTGCACTGGAACTTCACGAAAAAAACAAAGGAAAAATCGAAGTAATATCAAAGGTATCAGTAAAATGCAGAGAAGATTTAAGCACTGCTTATACACCGGGTGTGGCAGAGCCATGCAGAAAAATAAGAGATGATAAATCTGAAGTATACCGCTATACAGCAAAAGGAAATCTGGTTGCTGTGGTTACAGACGGAACAGCTGTACTGGGTCTTGGAGATATCGGCCCTGAAGCAGCAATGCCTGTAATGGAAGGAAAATCTATTCTTTTTAAAGAATTTGGCGGAGTAGATGCATTCCCTATCTGCCTCGATACAAAAGACACAGAAGAAATTATCAAAACAGTCCGCTATCTTGCGCCGGGTTTTGGAGGCATCAATTTAGAAGATATTTCCGCACCCAGATGTTTTGAAATAGAACGCCGCTTAAAAGAGGAACTGGATATTCCGGTATTCCATGACGATCAGCATGGAACAGCCATTGTGGTATCTGCGGGTATCATCAATGCATTAAAGGTTGTTGGAAAGAAAATCGATGAAGTAAAAGCAGTGATCAACGGAGCAGGATCTGCCGGTATATCAATCTGCAAGCTCTTATTATCCATTGGAATGAAAGATGTGATTCTGGTTGATAAAAAGGGTGCTCTGGCAGAAGGCGAAGAGTGGATGAATGACGCTCAGAAGATGATGGCTCAGGTTACCAATCCGGAAAACAAACATGGTGAATTAAAAGATATTATGGAAGGAAGAGATATCTTTATCGGTGTTTCCGCTCCAGGAATCGTGACTGCACAAATGGTCGCTTCTATGGCAAAGGACCCAATTGTATTTGCAATGGCAAATCCAACACCAGAGATCATGCCCGATGAAGCAAAGGAAGGCGGAGCAAGAATTATTGCAACAGGACGTTCCGATTTCCCAAATCAGATCAACAATGTACTGGTATTTCCGGGAATATTCCGTGGCGCCCTTGACGCAAAAGCAACGGATATCACGGAAGAGATGAAGATAGCGGCTGCTTATGCAATTGCAGGTATTATAAAGGAAGAAGAACTGACAGAGGAATACATCATACCAGGAGCATTTGATGAACGTGTTGCCAAAGCAGTTGCTGAAGCGGTGAAGCAAAAAGCGGTGGAGCAGGGGGTTGTAAAATAAAATGGATAAAGTAAAAAGCATTAAAATATCCGGCATACCACTGCCCATTTATCTGGGATTTACCGTAATCACCGCAGTTTCTATTGCCATGAAGTGGCTTCCCTCCGGCATGATCGGCGCCTTACTGGTTATGATGGTTTTTGGTGGATTGTTTAATATTATTGGTAATAACCTTCCAATCGTAAAAACCTTCCTGGGCGGCGGTGCAATTGTGTGCATCTTTGCTTCTGCTGCTTTGGTGTATGCGGGTCTGATTCCAAAGGATGTAGTGGAGAATGTAGATCAGTTTATGAATAAGACTGGATTTTTAAATTTCTACATTGCAGCCTTAATTACCGGAAGTATTCTTGGTATGGACCGTACTCTTTTATTAAAAGCGGCAGTCCGTTTTCTCCCGGTTGCACTTTGCGCCATGACTGTGGCAATCTTAAGTGTTGGCGCAGTGGGAGCATTGGTTGGATATGGCTTTGTAGATGCCATCATGTATGTGGCAATTCCCATGATGGGAGGCGGAATGGGTGCCGGAGTAGTTCCTTTATCCGGTATGTATGCAGAAGCACTGCAGGCAGATAAAGCCGCTATCATATCAAGAATGATACCAGCCTCCACCCTTGGTAATGTCATGGCAATTGTAGGTGCTGGTCTTCTGGCAAAGCTTGGTGAAGTAAAACCTGCTCTGACTGGTAATGGACGTCTTATGAGAAACCACAATTCTGACATGAATGAAAAAAACAACTCATCTGTCACTTTGGAAGAATTGGGAATCGGTATGATTACCGCTATGTTTTTCTTCTTACTGGGTGTTATTATTAGTAAATTTGTTCCTGCAGTTCATTCCTATGCATGGATGATTATTCTTGTGGCTATCAGTAAGGCATGTGGTATTATTCCGGTAAAATTTGAAGATTCCGCCCGCCAGTGGTCTCAGTTTGTTATGAAAAACTGGACCAGCGCACTTTTAGTCGGTATTGGAATATCAATGATCGATTTAGGTGCAGTTGCCCAGGCAGTAAGCCCTATGTATCTGCTTCTTGTATTTGTAGTAGTTGGAAGTGTATCATTAGGTGCCGGAATCGGTGGCCATCTGGTTGGCTTCTACCCGGTGGAGTCCGCAATTACTGCCGGACTTTGCACAACCAACATGGGCGGAACAGGAGATATCGCAGTTCTTTCAGCAGCAAAGAGAATGGAACTTCTGCCATTTGCGCAGATTGCCACCAGAATCTGCGGTGCACTTATCCTCATAGTCGCCAGTTTACTGATACAGATATTATTTTAAATAGAAGGATAGAGAAATAAGATAAGCCTCCGATGAAGATATACGATAATCTTCATCGGAGGCTATTTTGTAAATTAAATTCAGAAAGTAGTGCATAAATATAAATATTTGCGCAGTATATCTCATACTGCGGTTGCAAAATTATATATATTTCGACATTTCTCATTATAAAGTAATTGCTTTTCTTTGTCAAACAACAGTTTATACAGTGAAATAAACGATAATTGAAAGAAAATGTTAGAAATTTCATTGAAATATTACATAATATTTTTTTATTAATAGCAGAACGCCGTCACAGACCTCGTCATACTTTATCACATGATCGTTCTATATCGCTTTAGGGATGATTTCTTCTCCTTTTTTGTTCCCCATTTCAATTAAATAGTCATCGATTCCATACGCCGTCTTTAAAACCGTCAGCATCCCAGGAAACCGCCAATAATCTTATGTTTCACAGCATGAGACACAGTATGAGATATACTGCGAAGATTGTTTCCAGGTCTGTAATGGTTTAAAAAGGCAGAGAAAACGGAGGTGTTCTATGATATTTAATTAACTGCAGGCGGATACAAAAGAGGAGACCGGGTCCAGTCATCCGGAATAAATGAAAGAGGGAATGTTAAAGTGAAAAAGTGGTTTGAGGATTTAAAAGTTGCAAAGAAACTGTTAATCAGCTATCTGCTAATTGTTGCATTTACCATGATTACAGCAGGTGCAGGTATTTTTACAGTGCTGCATTTTACCATGAATGTGGTAGCTATCATAATTGTAATTGCATTAATTTCCATTGTTTCTGTGATTCTTTCCTTATATCTTTCCAGTTATATGTCAGATATTATTGCCTATCCCCTTTATATATTTGAGACATTTGCCAGTATGGTGGCTGTGGGAGATTTTGGAGTTGAAAAAATCACAGGTGAAAAAGAAAGAGGCTGGGCTTCCAGGAAAGATGAAGTTGGTGGCCTGGCCAGTGCCTTTGATAGAATGATTATTAACAATATTGAGCTGGCCCGGACGACAAGGGCAATTGCAGACGGTGATTTAACAACTGTTGTGACCATTCGCTCCGAAGAGGATATTCTTGGGAAAGCGCTTGCAGAATTAGTTGAAAAGTTTCACAATCTGGCTTCTTCCATTACTACCATAGCAGAACAGGTCAATTCCGGATCAGGGCAGGTTTCTGACGGTGCCCAGGCTCTGTCAAGCGGAACAACAGAACAGGCAGCAACTCTGGAAGAGTTAAATGCTTCCATAGGAAATGTAGCTGATCAGGCAACGAAAAATGCCAGAAGTGTTGAGAAAGCAGCTGATTATGTAAATCAGGCAGGTCAGGGCGTTATGGAAAGTAACAAATATATGCAGGAGTTAAATACTGCCATGAAAGAGATTGGGGAGTCTTCCCAGGAAATATCAAAGATTACCAAGCTTGTGGAGGATATTGCATTTCAGACCAACATTCTTGCACTCAATGCTGCTGTAGAAGCTGCACGTGCCGGTGATGCAGGAAAAGGTTTTGCAGTAGTAGCTGATGAAGTACGTAATTTAGCAGCGAAATCGGCGGATGCTGCAAAGCAGACGGCTGATCTGATTCAAAAATCGGTAACAATGGTATCTCATGGGGAGCGTCTGGCTGATGATACACTAAAGCTTTTATTTACGGTGAAAGATAAGGCCCAGATGGTGGAACAGGCTATTAATGAAATCGAATCAGCGTCCACCGAACAGGCGGGAGCAATAGAACAGATCAATCAGGGTCTGTCCCAGGTGTCTGCAGTTGTTCAGACCAATGCGGCTACTGCGGAAGAAAGCTCTGCAGCCAGTGAAGAACTTGCTGCGCAGGCAGAAATACTGCAGCAGGAAGTTAGAAAATTCAAGCTGCATGAGGAATATACCAGTCATGGAAAGACAGAGTCAGGAAGGATTTTTGACGATACCAGGCATGTATCAGCAGGTTCCTATGTAAAGTATTGATGTTTCAGGAATAAGGGGGAAATGAAGGTTGAAAAGGCAGGAATTGCGGATTCACCAGAAGGGAGATCCGGATACCTTAAAAGACAGATACCTGACATTTTGGGCAGATAACCGGTTGCTCGGTCTTTCCATTACCTGTGTTGTGCAGATTGTTGGATTACAAAGGATTACACATTTTCCAGACTCTCCAGCTTACGTAAAAGGCATGGTCAGTTTGAGAGGCGATGTTTTTCCAGTTGTTGATTTATGTCAAAAGCTTGGAGGAGACGCAAAAGATTATAATGATAGGAACTGTATTATTATTACAAAAATCTCTAACAGTTTATATGGATTTATTGTTGATGGAGTTGAAGCGGTATGCCAGGTGCTGCAGGAAGAAATTTTACCGGTTTCCTATTTTAATAATGAATCTTTAAATGGCTGTTTCTCAGGAATTGTAAAAGAACCAACGGAAAGCAGTGTGGAGAAAATAATTTTTCTTTTAAATATTCAAAAACTTCTTAGTAAAGAAGAGTTTGAATTACTGGCTTTGGCAGAAAGATAAATGGAGAAGTGAATCAGGGCTGAAAACCGACGGGTGGTTTTTAACCCTGATTTTATGTTATTTATCTGGAACAAATAACAAAAGCTATGCTATACTTGGTACAGAAAAAAGGGAGGGACTGTAGTAATATGATGGAACAATCAATACTAAATGGCCGTATGCTGACCGGAGGTGCGGGAGAGAGGGATCTTTATAATACTCAGCTTTTGTATTTCACCTCATCGTCCATCAGTGAGAATGACGAAAGGATCTACATGATATGTGACAAAGGAGGAAACCCCAATGTCATGGTTAAAGATTTACTGACAGGTGAGGTACGGTTTCTGACTGAGAATAAAAAGGGTATTTTAAAAAGTTACGTGTATTTTGACGGCACATTGGGTCAGGGGCTTGGAAAAGCCAGTGTGTGCCTGGACAGCAAAAGGGATGTGGTTTACTTTATCCAGGATGATAAGATCTGCAAGGCAGATTTAACCGGTACTGTTACTGTTTTAAATACCGTGCCGGAAGGAAGAATGACCGCATTTACCCATGCCAGTTCAGATGGAAAATATCTCTGTGTTCCCATGACAGATGGCAGATGCCTGGATTTTGATCCGGAAAC
>SVDS01000171.1 GCA_015057715.1 Paenibacillaceae bacterium | reverse complement strand
GACATAACAGGAGGAAATATGAAGCAGATAAAATACTATGTCTGTCCCACCTGCAAAAGCATCAGCTTTTCCACTGGAGATCCGGAGATTTCCTGTTGCAAAAGAAAGCTTACTGCACTGGAACCCAAAAAAGCAGAGGAAGGAGAAAAGCTATCCGTAACTGTGATTGAAGATGACTGGTTTATCACCAGCGCCCATCCTATGAATAAAGAATACTACATTTCCTTTCTGGCCTTTGCATCAGGAGACCGCATCTCAGTAATCAAGCAGTATCCGGAATGGGATTTTAATGTTCGTATACCAAAAAGGGGACATGGAATGCTAATCTGGTACAGCACAAAGCATGGTCTGCTTTACCAGCTTTTATAAAAAAACATCGCTTCGTAAGAAACGATGTTTTTTATTTGAAGTATTACGTTTTCAGCATATACGAAGCGGCCATGCAGGAAATTCCGGGAATTAAAAATAAAATACCGGAAAAGATAAAACTGGCAAAAATTATATCTGGAACAAGTAACAGTCTGTTTTTAAGCTGGCAGTATTCGTAGAACATCAAAACGAAAAAAAGAAGCAGAAACAATAACCCCAAAATAAATAAAAGGTTTTTTGCAAACTTTCTCATGTTGCTCCCCCCAATAATGACTCTTTCTGTATCAGTTATTTAAATATAGCAGCAGTTCCGTAAGCAAGAACTTCAGCCGCCCCCTGCATGACAGAGGATGAGGCGTAACGAATATTGACAATGGCTTCTGCATTCATAGCCTCACCTTCCTGTACCATACGTTTGGTTGCAAGCTCTCTTGCCTCATCCATCATTTCCGTATACGCCTTTAATTCTCCGCCAACTAAGGTCTTAAGCCCCTGAGAAATATCTTTTCCCAAATTTTTTGACTGTATTGTGCTGCCCTTTACCATACCTAAAAGTGTCAGTTCTTTACCTGGAATATAATCCGTAGTGACTAAAAGCATTTAAATCACGCTCCTTTCTCTATAGAAAACAGTTTTAACATAAAGATTAAAAAATATGTATTCTTGATTTGTTGTTTGAGGTCAGTGTCATTGCGATAGTCCTTGGCACTCAGTACAAGCTGGACAGTATTGGCTATTGTATTAATCCCATGCCTGAAAGGCTATACCCGCATGCAATGGTAAAAAATATTTGACAATGATATATTTATGGATTAAATTTAGAAAGATATTTATATCATCTATTAAGAGAGTAAATGGGGGTAAAGATGAGAGGGAAAGTGTTAATATTACTGATAGTGTCTATTCTATCTGACTGTTTGATCGGATGTAGTAATGTATCTGTATTAAAAAATCAAGATAATGGTACTACTATTAATAATGTTGAAGAACAAGATAGTACTCCAACTGCAGATGATGAAGTAAAAGAAGATGATAATATTAATCCAACCGAACTATTTGTAGGTAGAATGGCTTTGGATAGTGAAACTGAAAAATTTTTCTATGGAACCTGGAAGGTTGAAAAGCTTTTGGGATTTGCGAATTCATATAATGATGCGTCTGAATATCCAACAGGGCAAAAAATTATTGATGACGAAATTGTAATTAATAAAGACTGGTTTTCCTCAGATGGGCTAAAAAACTATAGTGATTATCAATATAAACTTAAAAACCCACTCTATGAAATTACTATGATATGCTATAACGAAGATGATTTTTATAGGAATTTTAAAATGGATCTGCCAGGTATCAATATGAATGATGAAATAAAAGAAATACAAGTATCTGACTCTTCCACAGGATTCGGCATACCTGTAGGTTTTTTAGTTGTTAATAATGACAGTCTGATTTTGGTATTAGAGGCATCATGCTTTGAACTAAAAAGGGTCACTGATTAAATGAATTGGGTTTTATAATAAATATTGTGCTTCTTTCAAAAAAAGAGATCATTCTTATAAAGAGATCTCTTTTTTTGATATCATATGATTTGTTTCTTTGGATATTGGATTAAATTATAATGTGTAAACTGGGTATTTGTGAGTATACGTCATGTCCTTACAAAATAAAGTTGCTTCTGCATTTCTTCTTGTCTTTAAATTTCTGTCATATGAAAATGCCTTACTGACTACTTTTGAACAAGTATCCTTTTCAGCTGAGGAAAGTTTGCCATAATTTGAAAATATTTGTGGAGTTTTGAGCAAAGTCTTTACATCATTGGAAATAAGAAATGCATCACCACAATTAAATCTTGCTGAAACCAGTGCATCAAATTGAGATTGTGAAAATGCAGCTCCTTTAGGGAGCGTTAAAGCATTTACTGCGTCTACCGCAGATGAAGTATCAGAAGTGAAAAATTTATCTGCTTTATCTTGAGTAATAGGTGAAGTATAACCTAAACTTAAATCTTTTGATAGAGCATCAGCTTCTTTCTGAGATAAAAGAGAATCATTTGGATCACCAGTTGTATTTTTTTTGAATGTTTTTTTCGTAGTTATCAAATGTCCCCATCCAACTGTTGGATACCCTTTGGGATCTCCATAAAATTTCAGGCAAAAGCCCTCTGAATCTTTAATTATTTTTGCGCCATCTGTGCCTAAAGATAAACTTGACATAATAAGCCCTCCTTTGATTATTCATTAATTTTTTTCGTTTTGAATGCATTCGTTATATAAAAAATAAAATGTCTTTAATATGTAAACTTAAAAAAATTATGCGCGAAAAAACTTTGCTTTGTTGCTTGACTCTCACAGTATGGTATACTCTATACTAAATGTGAGCTCAAAAAAAACATATATGTGAGGAAAAAAGCATGCTGAAAATAGGAGATTTTTCTAAACTGTCAAGAATCAGTATCCGAATGCTCCGCCATTACGACGAGATCGGACTGATGACTCCAAGGAGCACCGACCATTTTACCGGATACCGCTATTACAGCGAGGACCAGCTCTTAAAAGCGGTCAGGATTAATTCCTTAAAAGATATGGGATTCAGCCTTGCCGCAATTGGGGAGTTGTTAAAAAACTATGATGATCCCAGAGAACTTGCAAAATTTTTAGAGATCCGGAGAGTGGAAGTCCTGGAAGAAATGAAAGAAAGCGGACAACGGCTTAAGCTCCTTGATGCAGCCATTCAAAGGCTGAGAAAGGATGATATGGCAATGAATTATAGCGTAGCATTAAAAACCATGCCCCAAAGGTATGTGGCCAGTGTAAGAGATATTATTCCAGCTTATAATCAGGAAGGACTTCTGTGGAAGAGGCTTGGAGAAGAGACCCACGGCATAAACTTACAGATGTGTGATCCCGCTTGCTCTCTGGCGGTATTTCATGACCGTGATTTTAGAGATGGTGATGTGGATGTAGAGATTCAGATTTCTGTAAAAGGCACTTATGAAAATACGGAGCACGTAGTATTTAAAACTGTACCTAAGGTGGAAATAGCATCAGCGGTATACAAAGGAAGCTACGATCAGATAACTGATGTGAATCTGGAAGTGGCAAACTGGATCAGAGACAATGAATATGAATTTAACGGTCCCATGTTTTGCATTTATCATGTCAGTCCTGCACAGACCCAAAATCCAGAGGAATTGGTAACAGAAGTTTGTTATCCGGTTAAAAAAATATAAATAATATAAAAAGCGGCTGCCTGCTTGTAACAGACAGTCGCTTTTGTTATAATAAAAAGGAATGAAACAAAAACACGGTTCCTGAGATGATTGGAAAGGAAAGGTCGGAAATATGTTGTTTAGTAGGAAATTAACAGAGATATACAGTACACAGGATCTTGAAAAGTTATATCATGTAAAAAATATGCTGAGAGAAAATAATATCTATTATATGACTGAAACCACCAATAACAACTTGCGCTTATCCATGAATAACTTGAATGGAAGGAATCCAATCTTAGGAAGGACCGGGAATGTAAAAGATTTTTACAGACTTTTTGTATATAAGAAAGATCAGGAGAAGGCGGCCTACATACTCTCCCAGTTAAAATAAATTATATAACAGCCAGTGGCTAACATAAGCCGCTGGCTGTTATTAATTTTACATAAGGACTGCTTCAAACAATAGCAGGGCAATGAGAAAAACAAGATTGAGAACGGTAAAGATACCTAGAAAAGACAAAGTTTTTTTGGGATAGGCAGCAGCAAACAGTTTATAGGAAATAACACTTGCCATCGAGGCGATGAGAGTGCCCATACCTCCTACATTTACACCAGTAAGCAAGCTGGGAGCATTATCTGTAAAACCAGACAGCATGACGGCTGCAGGAACATTGCTGATAAACTGGCTTAACAAAGCAGCCGTTACCATGGTATCCTTTCTGATTAAACCTGAAACGGTCTGAAAAACCCAGTCAATCCTTGCTAAGTTTCCCACAAATATAAAAATTGCGGCAAACGTAAGGAGAAGGAAATAATCAACCTGATAAAGCGTGCGTCTGTCAAGAATTGCTGTAGCAGCCAGAATAATCAGGGCAGCAGCCTGATAAGGAATCAGCCGCAACACCGCAGCCACCGCCAGTAAGAACATGGCGCCATAGGCTATGACCTGTTTTTTTCGTATAACAGGAACTGTGGCTGTTTCCTGGCTGATGGGATAGGGAGGAATAAAAAAGCACACCAGCAAAAGCAGCATCCCTCCAAATAAAACAAAAGGGAAAGTCACTTTTAGAAAAGAAGGCAGACCAAACTCATACCGGGTAAACAGATAAAGGTTCTGGGGATTCCCGATCGGCGTAAAGCTGGAACCAGTGTTCGCCGCAATTGTCTGTAAGACTACAACGAGGGCAGTATGGCGTTCCTGGCCGCACAGGGAGAGTACAGACAAGGTAATAGGTACCAGAGCGATTAAAGCGACGTCATTTGTCATAAACATGGATGCAAAGAAACTGGTAAAAACAAGGAGAAAAATAAGCGGTTTTAAATCTTTCATACCGGATGACAGCTTTATCGAGACCGCATTTAATAATCCTTCCCGTTCAATCCCTTTCAGAGAGGTCATAAGGCAGAACAGGCAGAGCAGGGTCTTAAAATCAATATAATTTAAATAGGCCAAATCCGGGGGGATAAAAAAGACAGAAATCAAAGCAAGAATAGATGCTGCTGTCAGAACAGGTTCTTTCTGAATAAATAAAATGGGTTGTTTCATAAGTTATCTCCAGTAGTAGAAAGGGTAGTAATCATACTTCCGTGCTATTATATATCATAAATCCGTCTACTTCAATCCAATTTTAGGCATATCTGCAGATAGGATTTTGACTATGCCTCAATTAAGGATACTCGAAATCAAGGCTGGCAGTAAAGAAGACCGCATCATTCCCAACAGGAATAATACGGTCTTTTTCTATATTACAGCCCCATAGCTTTTCTTTTTTTCATGATGTGGCTTTCAATTTTTTCTGCCACTTCCACAGGATCATCTCCCAGAGCCACCTTGCCGCCTGTTAAGCTTTCCACATCCTCTGTGAGCAGTTTCACAAGCTTGGGAGCACCAGTGATAAAGGGAGTCGGTGAAAGATGGGTGAAGGCACCGTAAGCAACGGCAAATATACCGTCTATGGTAGCTTTCTGCTCCATCCATTCCGGTGCCGTAACAGCAATGGGAAGATCGGAGATATCTGCATCCAGATAGTCAGCCAGGGCTGTTACCAGCATGGAGATTCTACCCGTATCCGTGCAGGTTCCAAAGCTTAATACCGGTGGGATTTTAAGAGCACTGCAGACTGCTTTTAAACCATCTCCTGCCTGGTTAATGGCATCCAGATTACACATACCGGCTACCTCTAAACCATGATTTCCACAGCCGCCGGCGACAACCAGAATATCTCTCTTAATCAGCTGCTTTGCCAGGTTTACAGTATTCCAGTCCTGTGGACCGTTTCTTAAGGTTGAGCAGTTTGCCAGCGCTACGATTCCTTTAAGCTGTCCACTTACAATGACATCTACAAGATTCTGTAAATCATTTCCGATTGCATTCAATACGGCTTCCGTTGAGAAGCCGGCAATTGCTTTCTGAACATGCCGGGGTACCATGGGTTTTATTTTACCATGTCTTTTTTTGAAGTTCTCAATTGCGATATGAATGCATTTATCCGCCATTTCTTCCGCTTTTTGAGGATAGTAAGGCATCTCATGCTCAGTTCCGGGGACGCCGATGATGGTGCTGACACTGACAAGGGCAACCTGGTATTTTTCCGCATATTGATCAATAGCAGGCGGAGAGCAGTTTTCCTCCATGACAAAGGCATCCACGGTACCGGTAGCCAGGAAGGGTTCAATTGCCAGCCAGTTTCCCATCAGTCCTACAAAAACTTCATCCATTTCAAATCTCTGAAGCAGTTCCTGTCCCGTCTCAATGGATCCTACGATGTGGATTCCTTTAGCGCCGCACTGCTTTGCCAGATCCTGAAATTCCTTTGTTTTAGCTTTCATAAGGGCAGCAGCTCCGATCCAGGGCTGGTGGCCGTTAAATGCAATGTTTACATAATCCGGATCCATAATACCCATATCCACATCAACTTCGTGAGGCTTAGGAGTTCCAAATAAAATGTCCTGAGTCATTTCAAGACCGATCTGGGCAGTATAGATGGTGGATAAGCCAAGCCGCAGTGCTTTTTTCGCAAGAGAGACATAGTCTCCATCCACATTGGTAAGGCAGCTTGCAATACTGTTTTGCACTTCATGTTCAATTCCGGAAGGATAAATGTTCAGATCATGCCATATTTTTTTTCTCTTTTTCGGAGCAAAAGCCTCTACCATGATGCTGTGCTGATCCGGGTTTACTTTCATTTCCCGGTCTAACAGCTCCGCAAGACAGGTTGCCATCTCATTGATGGACTGACTGGTGTCAATTCCTGTTTTTTCGCACATCCATTTTAGTTTTTCCGTATCAGTGATCTGGAAGGTTGTATTACCTTTTCCTGTTTCTTTCAGTGTCCGAAATGCTTCATAGGCATGATGGGCATAAGTAGCAGCTCCCATGATGTTTCTCATAAGGAGATTTCTCATCGCCATGGCGTCGGGTCCGATTCCGCAGGCGCCCTTTTCAGGACCTTTCTGTTCGTTAATCCGGCAGGGACCGTTGGTACATAGCTGGCAGCTCAGGCCTTGGAGACAAAATTTGCACCGTATCTTTTCCTGCTCATCAAATCTTGAGAATACGCTGGATAAGCCGTCATCTCGGATCCTTACCAGCATTTCTTCAACGGAATCGTGATAACTGACACGATCCTTTGGTTTTTCTAAAACTGCTTCTGACATAGTGACCTCCATTCTTTTAATCAAGGGTAGTATGTCAGCTTTCAGAAAAATCAATTCAGTGTTTTCCATTCTTTCTTTAAAACAGCATACTGATATGTGTTTTCATAAAGCGGTGTTCCGTCGGGATTGTTAACAAATGAAATAAATTCAACAAATAAACCTTCCCGCCTCATTCCAAGGCGTTCACAAAGTTTCTGGGAGGGGAGATTATCATCTTCTGCGTAGGCATAGATTCTTCTTGCATCATTTTCAAAAAGATTGTTAATAACAGCCTCGGCTGCTTCCTTTGCATAACCTTTTCTGCCATATTTCAGATTGAAATTCCAACCGACGCTGTATGTGTCCGGATGTTCTTTCAATGTAAATATTTCTCCAATGATAAAATCCGTGTCACGCAGACATACGGCGTAGCAGTCTCCATGACCATCCCCATTTTGTTTTTCTTTTACTTTTTTTACGGCTTCTTCATAAGAGTTTACTTTTTCACTGTAAAAGCAATGTACAGGTGGAGCAGCAAGATATTCGTATAAACCAGCCGCGTCCTTTTCTTCAAAGTTTCGGATAATCAGTCTGTCTGTTTCTATATACATTTCTTTTGTCCTCCATTATTTTAAATTCAGTCAGAAAAAAATGGGACAAGATCTTTTTAGATCTTATCCCACTTAAATAATCATGATGATTATAAGTCCTCTGACAAGTAAACTTACATGAAAAGTTTATCATAGAAAATATAAAAAGTCTTGTATTTTCTATTTTACATCTCTTTATCATATTTCATTCGATAGTAAATTCCATACCCGTGTACAAACAGGTAAACAAAAACCAGAAGCAAAACAGCTGTAATATCAATTCTCATTAAAGCAAAAGAAACCATCAGAGCACCAAATACAAAGGTCATCATATCATATGCTTTTGCTTTTGCACGATTGGAGATAGCCATATTACGCTCATCATTTTTTTCTATCTCAAGTCTCTTTTTAAGGTCAGGATCGTTTTTCATTGCCTTACCTGAGAGAATATTACCCATACCTTGACCAAAAATCCCACAGCCAAAGCCAACAAATATATAAGGCAAAGTCAGCAGGATTCCCTTGGGATCAGGTAATGTTTTAACCATATACAAACCAGCTGCCAGCAAAATAATTCCGATTGAAGCAAGGATGTAATCTGTTTTTGCTTTATTCACTTTGTTTCCTCCTCATAAATAAATATTTCTTCAATAGTCATGCTAAAATAACGCGCAATTTTAAACGCTAATATAATCGAAGGATTATATCGTCCATTTTCAAGTGATCCGATCGTCTGCCTTGAAACTTCAAGAGCAGCAGCTAAGTCGTCCTGTTTGATGCCACGCAGTTTTCGTATTTCCTCTAAGCGGTTTTTCAAAACCTTCATCCTTTCATATGGAAAGTATGCTTTCCATTGGCTTATATTATCACTTATGAAAAAGAATGTCAAGTAAGCTTTCCATAGAAGATAATTGCTCCTATGTTATTGATTCCGCTGATAATATCATTAGCAGGCTTTGTATTTTATGAATGAATGCGGTATAATACATTATCACAGTATAATCAGAAAGGGATGCATAAACAATGGTATCAACAATTTCTTTATCGTGCATAGCATAAGCTTTTGCACGTAAAATAATTGAAAGCCAGGAGAATTATTATGAGTTTTAATTTGATTGATATGAATAATT
>SVDS01000170.1 GCA_015057715.1 Paenibacillaceae bacterium | reverse complement strand
ACACCTCCATGATAAAAACATTCATAAACTTTAATATTCTGGCAGTAAATTTCTTCGTAGCCCTGGAACCACTCCATATCCCCAATTACCTTAGTTTTATATGTGTACTCTCCAGATTGATAAAATTCAGGACCTCTATAAGGTAATTCTTTAGTTGCTGATCCTAATACTTCTTTTAAGAAATCACCGCTAAATCTCTCGTCTAAGTTTCTTCCAAAATAGTTCATTGAAAATATTGCTTTCCCATTTTTCCAGATAGCTTCCTCTCCGGTAAACTTTTCCCCACCTAACCACGTATCATAATATTGGTAATCGCCTTTTGTGTAGGAATAATCGTTTGATTTAGGCCTTGATGCGGCGCAAGGTTCAGCATGGCCCGCGTAAGTGTTTTTGATTGCCTCTAATTTGAAATCTATTAGTTGGTCTATATCATTATCATAGGTTATTTCTATAGATTTGCTGCATTGATTGTCTTTGACAAGATAATCTACCGTTATATGAAATAATTCACTTAATTGAATTAGATTCATTATGTCCGGGTATACCATGCCGCTCTCCCACTTTGTGACTGCCTGACGGGATACATTTAATTTTTCGGCTAATTCTTCCTGAGTGATGCCTTTGGATTTTCTGATAATCTGTAATTTGTCTGAGAATGTCATTTTATTGATCCTCCATTTATGATTACTTTCTTATACAGAATACCATGAGAGGTAGTATTTAGAAAGCAATAGGTGGTTGCAAAAAAAATACTATAAGTTACCATTATTGATTAAAAAACAGATCATAAGAATAAATAATTCTTATATCTCATTTTAAATATATATGTTACAATAATTTTATATTGTTCAGTTACCAGAAGAAAGAAGGGAATCTAATGTATTTCGGAAAATCAATTAGGCTATTTCTAATAGAGGGTGTTCCCGATGGAAGATGGATGTGTGAATTATCAAATTGGACTGGTAAAGCATATAAAATACCAAGAACCTATATTAAGCAAAGTTTTGATCGCGAAGAATTAACAAATACTGGTGTATATTTCTTATTTGGCAAAGATGATGATTCTAATATTGATCAAGTATATATTGGTGAAGCCGAAAATATATATAATCGACTTTTACAACATTTAAGTGAAAAGGATTTTTGGAATGAGTGCGTTGTTTTTATTAGTAAGGATAACAATTTAAATAAGGCTCATGTAAAATATCTAGAAAATAGAATGTATATTATCGCAAAAGAATCTGGTCGTTATGTACTAATAAATTCTAACATACCAACATTAGCCTCATTATCAGAATTAGACACAGCCGAAATGGAGGAATTTATTGAAAATGCAAAATTATTATTAAGTGCTGTTGGTCATAAGGTACTTGAAAGTGCAACTGGTTCAAGTGTAAACAAAAATATATCTAAATTTACTATTGAAAATTCTGATCTTAAAGCCATTGGCAGTCCTACTTCAGATGGCTTTGTCATATATAAAAGCTCAAAAATTTCAAAAACTGTTACTAATTCATTAACCAAAAGCACTATTAATAAAAGGCAAAATTTAATAGATTCCGGAATAATTAATTCTGATTATATTTTTACACAAGACTTTTTATTCAGCAGCCCCTCCATAGCTGCGGCCATAGTTGTCGGATATAGTATAAATGGGCGTACTGCATGGAAAACAACTAAAGGCATATCTCTTAAAGAATATGAGGCATAGGGTAATTATTTAATTGTAATTTACGGAGTTTACTTATTATATATACTAATAATTACGCTACTGATTGTAAACGATATTATAAAAGTATACCACTTCAACACTATTTGACACTGAATTAGTGTACACCTTAAAATATATTCCTGTAAGATTGAAAAGTACAAAAATCTTACAGGGAGACGGGAGAAAGGTGATTTTTGAAGTGGATATATACTCTCAGATCCGCATACAGTACGTGAAATAATTAAGGCTTACAAAGATGGTATGTTGGATGATAAGATTATGCAGATGCAGTATAAGGATTCCTTGCAGACGTTTAATGTGCCGATTGAGAATACCAAATAAAAAAATATAACTTAAATAGGAGAACAATATGACAATTGCAGAAATTAAACAATACCTTAAAGATCATTCCAATGTTATTATTTTAAGCCTTAGCTTTGCTTTTTTATTTATTGGAATTTTATTTATTTTTATTGGAACATATCCATATTTTAACCCAGATCATGAGAATGAACGACGTTTGACTATTGGATCTATTTGCATTGCAATTTGGTTTTTATCATTTCCGGTTTTAGACATGAATAGAAAGACAAACCTAATATTTTCCTTAGCAATTCATACATTATGCATGGTCTTGTCTTTCCTAATTTTTTATGGTGAATGGATTTATTTTTTTAATAATATTAGTGGTACCTTATTTAAAGATTTAGCAGCTTGCCTATTCGGCATTCTACTAATAGCATATCTACTATATATTTTCATATCATTTTTGAAAATAATATTTTCATATGTAAAAAAAGCTTATAGCTATTTTTTTACCGGGAATGAATCCCGTTCAACTTTGCTCAAAAAAACCGTTGAAGCAGTAACTGCATATATATTGTCAATTACAGCATTTGGTGGGAGTATTGTAGGTATAATAGCCGTAGTCAAACAGCTCATTGGCAAATAATTAATTTCAACTTATTCTTAACAAATAAATGTTTTGGAGTATCCACGAATAAGATGTTTTACTTAAAAATGATGTTATTTTTTATTCGGTTATTGTAGAAGAATATGAATAAAATAATCAAATTATGGACGTATATACATATAATGAGCTAGAGAGATTGTCCAGCTCATTACTGCCATTTACCTGTGATGATGGTGGAAGATTTGAGCCATCAATACCTTGGAGAATTAATGATAGATAATGGCACACAATTTATAATTAATCTGTACTATAACTTTGAGTTTTACGGAGAAATTTTAATATGAATAAAGATAAGAATAAGCCTGATGAATATGGCGTTGATGAATATGATGTAAAAATTGATGCATGGGATATTTATCAAAAAATGTATAAAAACAATTTGTATTTTAATGTGAGTAGCGTTATTAGAGATAGCGGACGACCATACATTGAATGCCAATTTGAACACAATGGGAAGTCTACGAGTAAAATGAGATTTAGTGGAGAAACCGATTTTAACTTTTCTAATGAGCACAAAAAAGAATTACATAGAAGTAGATACGAAAATTATAAAAAAATATTGGAACGGGACTTGGCATGTGAACCTACATTAGAAACATATTTAAAGTTGCTCGACGAATGTATGGAAATGCATCATTCACAGGAAAATGTATCGATTATGCTCCAGACTGGGAATATGCAAGGTTCAAAAGGAAGTATAGGATTAGATAGGTTAGATGTGTGGTTTCTTATTTTGCAGATGCGATATAAACATAATGTAAATTTGTTACAAAACCACTGTACAATGGAGAATTGTTCGGCAATTGAAGACTTTTTAGATTTGTTTGACAATGTGTACGATTATGCAAATACCATTTACCATATAGATAGAAAACTGGTAAATGACCTAATTGATTCAGGTAAAAGACCATTGGATTCTGCTTATAACTTGATTAATTATATGTTATTGGCGAAAAGATTTTGGAAACAAAAAAGTAAGTACCTAGAGAATAATAAATAAATATTAGAGTATCATTAATGTTAAAAGAAGAACAAAATTTCAGTTTCTCGCAGACAAATAACAATTTATCAGTGAGTTCAATGTATAGCCAATATTTTGTAAGTCCAAAGTATATTTGCACTCAAACGCAAAAAAGAAACGCTGAAAACCCAGTATTTATGCGGATTTTCAGCGTTTTTCTATCTACTCAAACTCAATCGTAGCCGGCGGTTTCCCCGTGCAGTCATACAACACCCGGTTCACGCCCTTCACTTCATTTACAATCCTTCTTGTCACAACCCCCAGAACCTCCCATGGAAGCTCTGCAGATTCCGCAGTCATGAAATCAGAAGTCAATACTGCTCTCAAAGCAATTGCATAATCATAGGTTCTCTCATCGCCCATGCATCCAACTGAACGCATATTAGTAAGTGCAGCAAAGTACTGTCCCAGTCCCTTATCCACTCCTGCCTTAGCAATCTCTTCTCTATAAATCGCATCTGCTTCCTGTACAATCCTAACCTTTTCCGGTGTAACTGCACCAATAATCCTTACACCAAGCCCCGGACCCGGGAAAGGCTGGCGATAAACCAGATATTCCGGAATTCCAAGTTCCAGACCAGCTTTACGAACCTCGTCCTTAAACAACAGACGAAGTGGCTCAATAATCTCTTTGAAATCCACATGCTCAGGAAGTCCGCCCACATTATGATGAGACTTAATCACTGCTGACTTACCAAGACCAGACTCAATCACATCAGGATAAATGGTTCCCTGCACAAAATAATCCACTACACCAATCTTCTTCGCTTCATCCTCAAACACACGAATAAATTCTTCGCCAATAATCTTTCTCTTTGTCTCCGGATCTTCCACCCCATTCAGTTTCTCATAGAACCGTTCCTGAGCATTCACACGGATAAAGTTTAAATCATATGGGCCAGCAGGTCCGAATACCGCCTCAACCTCGTCGCCTTCATTCTTACGAAGTAGACCATGATCAACGAATACGCAGGTAAGCTGTTTCCCAACCGCCTTTGCCAACATAACCGCTGCAACAGAAGAATCTACACCACCGGACAGCGCACAAAGGACCTTTCCATCTCCAACCTTCTCTTTAATGGCCTGAATAGAAGTCTCCACAAAAGAATCCATCTTCCAGTCACCAGCACATTTACACACATTGTAAACGAAGTTGGAAAGCATCTTTGTTCCTTCCTGTGTGTGCATAACCTCTGGGTGGAACTGAACGGCATAAAGCCCCTTCTCCTCACATTCCATTCCTGCAACCGGGCATACCGGGGTATGAGCGGTAACTGTGAAACCTTCCGGTGCTGTCTCTATATAATCCGTATGACTCATCCAGCAGATGGTCTTGGGACTAACATTCTCTAATATTTTGCTGCCAACTACTGAAGTAACTTCCGTCTTACCATACTCACTGACAGGAGCTGTGGCAACCTTACCGCCAAGCATATGGGCCATTAACTGGGAGCCATAGCAGATTCCAAGGATCGGGATTCCCATTTCAAAGATTTCTTTCTCACAGCGAGGGGATTCTTCCTTATAGGCACTGTTTGGACCGCCTGTGAAAATGATTCCTTTGGGGTTCATTTCCTTAATCTTGTCCAGGGGCAGTGTGTGGGGATGGACCTCACAGTAAACGTTGCATTCTCTGACTCTTCTGGCAATCAGCTGATTGTACTGTCCGCCGAAATCCAGAACGATAATCATTTCTCTCTTCACGGGTATTCCTCCTAATTTAAGCTTCAACAAATAGCACTTTGGATAATATTATATTCTACTTCCAATGGCTTGACAAGCATTTTCTAAGTTTCGCGAAAAAGATGTCGAATCCTACAACCAAAGGTTCCTGACAGGTAGTTTTTCTCACCAATCAGACAGAAAAAACGGAAAATGCCGGAAATCCCCGTTTCCCAAACTGCCCCCTGCACATGCATCTTCACATACAGACGACAGCAAGAGAAACCAGGCAGGAAAATCTCCGGGATCTTCCGTTCATAAATCTTCTTCTACTGCTCTAAATACTTCTTCACATAGTAACCGGTATAAGACTCCGCACACTTCACAACTTCTTCCGGGGTTCCCTGAGCGATAACTGTTCCGCCCTTGTCTCCGCCTTCCGGACCGATATCAATGAGATAATCGGCTGTCTTTATAACGTCTAAGTTATGCTCAATAACAACCACTGTATTACCGCCCTCTGACAACTTCCTGAGAATCTCAATCAGCTTGTGTACATCTGCAAAATGAAGTCCGGTGGTCGGCTCGTCCAGAATATAAATAGTCTTGCCAGTTCCCCGCTTGCTCAGCTCCGTAGCCAGCTTGATTCTCTGTGCTTCACCACCAGACAGCTCCGTCGATGGCTGACCCAGCCGGATATAGGATAATCCCACGTCATTAAGCGTTGAGATCTTCCTTGCGATCGTAGGAACATTTTCAAAAAACTTCAGCGCTTCCTCTACCGTCATGTTTAAAACATCATAGATGCTCTTTCCCTTATACTTCACATCCAATGTCTCGCGGTTATACCGCTTTCCACTACAAACCTCACATGGTACATAAACATCAGGAAGGAAATGCATCTCGATCTTGATAATACCGTCACCGCTGCAGGCTTCGCATCGTCCGCCCTTCACGTTAAAACTAAATCTACCCTTGGAATACCCCTTTGCCTTGGCATCTGCCGTGGAAGAGAATAAATCACGGATCAGATCAAATACACCTGTATAAGTGGCGGGATTGGATCTCGGCGTTCTTCCAATGGGTGACTGGTCAATCGCAATAATCTTATCCAGCTGTTCTGTTCCTATAATCTCCTTATGCTTTCCGGGAATCGTTCTGGCGCGGTTTAACTTCTTAGCCAATGCCTTATAGAGGATTTCATTCACAAGAGAACTCTTACCAGAACCAGATACACCGGTAACACAGGTCATTACGCCCAGTGGGAATGTCACATCAATATTCTTTAAATTATTCTCTCGCGCTCCCTTTACCGTAAGATAACCGGTAGGCTGTCTTCTCTCTGCTGGAACGGGGATTTTAATTCTTCCGCTTAAATAAGCGCCGGTAACGGAGTCCTTATTCTTCATGATCTGCTTTGCATTGCCGACAGCTACTACATTACCGCCATGCTCACCAGCACCCGGTCCGATATCCACGATATAGTCAGCAGCCATCATGGTATCCTCGTCGTGCTCTACCACAATTACACTATTGCCCAGATCTCTCAGATGTAAAAGCGTCTTCAACAGCTTGTCATTGTCTCTTTGATGAAGCCCGATACTTGGCTCATCTAAAATGTATGCCACACCCACCAGACCGGAACCGATCTGGGTAGCCAGTCTGATTCTCTGAGCCTCTCCGCCAGAAAGGGTTCCTGTGGCGCGGGTCAGTGACAGGTAATCCAGACCTACATCGATAAGGAACGAGATTCTCGCCCTGATCTCCTTTAAAATCTGGTCTCCAATTGCATGCTGCATGTCAGTCAGCTGCAGCTCGTCCATAAAATTACGGAAACGGACGATGGACATGTTGGTTGCGTCATATATATTCTCATTCCCTACTGTTACAGCCAGGGATTCTTTCTTTAATCGCTTGCCACCGCAGGAAGGACAGGGCGTAATTCTCATAAATGTCTCATATTCTGCCTTAGAGGATTCGGAATAGGTCTCCCGATATCTTCTGGCAACATTCTGTACCAGTCCTTCAAATGCTACATCGTAGACTCCTTCTCCACGCTGTCCCTTGTAGTAGACCTTGACCTCTTTTCCCTTGGTTCCATGGATCAGAATGTCATGAACTTCCTGTGGGTAATCCTCGAAAGGTGTATCAAGACTGAACTTATATTCTCTTGCAAGTGCATCTAAGACTGCACGGGTATAGCTTCCCTTATCAGTACAGGACTGCCAGCCCAGCACTGTGATGGCTCCCTGATCAATACTTAAGCTCTTATCAGGAATCATTAAATCCTCGTCAAACTCCATCTTGTATCCCAGTCCGAAACAATCCGGACAGGCACCAAATGGGTTATTAAAGGAGAAACTTCTTGGCTCCACTTCATCGATGCTGATTCCGCAATCCGGACAGGAAAAGCTCTGGCTGAAATGAATGGGCTCTCCGTCAATAACGTCAACTGTCATCAAGCCACCTGCCAGCTCCATCACGGTCTCAATGGAATCTGTAAGACGCTTTGCGATTCCATCACGAATGGCCAGACGGTCCACAACCACATCAATACTGTGCTTGATGTTCTTGTCCAGCTTGATCTCTTCAGAAAGCTCATAGAGACTGCCGTCAACACGGACTCTTACGTATCCGCTCTTGCGGGCACTCTCCAGAACCTTGGCGTGTTCTCCCTTTCGTCCGCGGACAACCGGAGCCAGCAGCTGGATCTTGGTCCGCTCAGGCAGCTCCATAATCTGATCCACCATCTGGTCAACGGTCTGCTTGCGAATCTCTCTTCCGCACTTGGGACAGTGGGGGATACCGATTCTGGCATAAAGAAGCCTCATATAATCATAAATTTCCGTAACGGTACCGACTGTGGAACGAGGGTTGCGGTTGGTCGACTTCTGGTCAATGGAAATGGCCGGTGACAGACCTTCAATGCTCTCCACGTCCGGCTTCTCCATCTGGCCGAGGAACTGTCGTGCATAGGAGGAAAGAGACTCCATATACCGCCTCTGACCTTCAGCATAAATGGTATCAAAGGCCAGGGAAGACTTCCCGGAACCGCTGAGACCGGTTAATACAACCAGCTCATTCCTGGGAATGTCCAGACTCACGTTCTTTAGGTTGTGCTCATTGGCACCTCTTATCTTAATATACTGTTTTGCCATACTGTACTCCTGTTATATCCTGAAATTTATTAATCTCACAACAATCGAATGCGGACTTATGATATGAAGTCCGCACCCGTAGTTACTCAGCAACCGGTTTTCCCCATTATATCACAACATGAACCGCATTGCAAACATTTGTTCGATAAATATTTAATCCTGAATGCTTTTCTTAGAATCCATCCTGCTTTCCTCGTCTGGAAGAAAATTAAGGTAAAACTGTCTTTCGAAAAAAAAGCATGGTATAATTATTATAAACCACAAGAGAGGAATGAAGATATATGAAACCACATCCATTGCTTCCAGTTATACTCCTAGCTCTTTCCTTAACCGCATCCGGATGTAGGATGAATTCCCGGTTGGGGGAGACCCCTTCCCAGCCGTCTGGATCTACCACAAAACAGGATACTGCAGCACAAGAAGAAAGCAGCACGGAAGCTGTAAAAACAGATACAGAAAATAGCGTCAGTCCGGTAAC
>SVDS01000169.1 GCA_015057715.1 Paenibacillaceae bacterium | reverse complement strand
CTCACCTCCTATGACAATGAACATGAATATTTGTACGCAAAAAATATTTACACCATGAACTTTCAAAACAACTATGCGTACCTGTTTTCCAATGAGACAATTGTGGGTTATACCGGAGACAGACAGGAATTTCTGGGACAAAAGGGCAGTATCAGAGAACCCAGGGGAGCAGAAGTCAAGCTCACCTGCAATACAGGTGTGTGCTATGACTCCTGCGGCGCAATCCAGGTATCCATAGCAATTCAGCCTCAGGAAAGTAAAACGGTGGTATTTGGACTGGGACAGAGCAACAGCTTAAATGAGATCAATCAGATCAGAAACAGATACAGGGATGTGACTGCGTCAGAAAAAGAACTGGAAGAGGTCAGAACCCACTGGGACCAATTATTAGGAACCATTCAGGTAAAGACAAAGGACCGGGCAGTTGATATCCTGGTTAATGGCTGGTTGCTCTATCAGACATTATCCTGCCGGATTCAGGCAAGAGCCGGATTTTATCAATGCGGTGGAGCCTATGGATACCGGGACCAGCTTCAGGATACCCTTTCTCTGCTATTTACCGATCCGGGGATTTTGCGCAGTCAGATACTCACTGCCTGCAGCAGACAGTTTGAAGAGGGGGACGTCCAGCATTGGTGGCATCCTCCCATGGGAATCGGGGTAAGGACACGGATTTCCGATGATTTGCTCTGGCTGCCGTATTGTACCGCTGCTTATATTCAAAACACTGGAGATTATTCGATTTTAAAAGAAACAGTGCCTTATATTAAAGGTCCGGTACTAAAGGAGGATAAGCATGATGTAATGTTTACTCCTGAAGTATCGAAACAATCCGGAAGCGTCTATGAACATTGCAAAAAAACGATTGACCGGACATTTTTCGGAGAGCATGGACTTCCGCTTATGGGCGGAGGCGACTGGAATGACGGTATGAATGAGGTGGGAATACAGGGAAAGGGCGAAAGTGTATGGCTTGCCTGGTTTTTGTATACCGTATTAGGGGATTTTATTCCTTTATGCAAACAGGAAGGGGAAGAGTCCTACGCACAGGAACTGGAGCAGAAACGGGAAACTCTGCTGCAAAGCATCGAAGAAAATGCCTGGGATGGGGAATGGTACCTGCGTGCCTTTTATGACGATGGTTCAAAGCTTGGATCAAAAGAAAATGATGAATGCAGAATTGACTCCATCAGCCAGTCCTGGAGTGTAATCTCAAAAGGAGCCCGTGCAGAGCGTGCCAGCACAGCAATGCAGTCGGCATGGCGTTATCTGGTGCGGGAGGAGGATGCCCTTTCCTTACTTCTTGCACCTCCTTTTCATAAAACCAGTAAAAATCCAGGTTATATCAAAAATTATATTCCTGGCATCCGGGAAAATGGAGGTCAGTATACTCATGCAGCGGTATGGCTTGCAATTGCAACAGCAATGCAGCACGATTATGACATGGCACAGACCCTGTTCACCATTCTGAATCCCATTTATATTACACAGAAAAAGAAAGAGGTTCTTCGTTACGAAAAAGAACCTTATGTGATGACCGCTGATATATCATTAAGCCCGCCTTATACTGGAAGGGGCGGCTGGAGCTGGTATACCGGTTCCGCAGGCTGGATGTATCAGGGGCTGTTAAACTGGTTTCTGGGGATACGAAAAGAAGGGAATGAACTGGTGATTGATCCGGCAACGCCTGCAGATTTCGGAGATTTTACCATTGAATATAAATATGGCAGCTCTTATTATGAAATCAGGGTTGAGAGCAGGAGCAGGGGAAACATGACAACGGAATCCATTATTTTAGACGATAAGCCGATTCAGGGAAACAGAATTGTACTGGAAGATGATGGAGAAAAACATCATATTATGGTATGATTAAAAAGGCAGTTAATAGGAAGAAAGGCAAATTTCATGTCAGACAAAGAATATGGGAAAGAGCAGTTTCTTAAGATAGAAGATCACCTGCTCCATGATAACTGTCCATCCGAATATCTGGAACAAATCAGCGGGGAACCGTGGTTTTCTGATTATCCGTTTTCCATGCTGTTAAAATTAAAGGACACGCCCCAGTCAAAACGCTACCATCCGGAAGGCAGTGTGTGGGCTCATACAATGATGGTGGTAAATGAAGCAGCAAAGCGGAGACGGGAGAGTAAATCAGAACGAACCCTGATGTGGGCAGCGCTGCTTCATGATATTGGTAAACCGGGGACCACAAAAATAAAGAGAGAAAAAATCACGTCCTATAATCATGATTTTGAGGGAGAACAGCTGACAGAGGATTTTTTGTCCTGTTTTACCGGTGATGTTTCCTGGATTAAGTCCGTGGCAAAGCTGGTTAAGTATCATATGCACATTTTGTATATTACGGAAAAACTTCCATTTGGAGATGCCGTCAAAATGAAACAGGAGACGGATGTGAATGAAGTTGCCCTGCTGGGTCTTTGTGACCGCATTGGCAGGGGAAACAGTGATCCGGATTATGAAAAGGAAATAATAAGAAAATTTCAGAAAATGATGTTGAGATAAAAGCTATTATATAAGGAGCAAGCCATGATACAAAGGAGCAGATTAGATTCAGAAGAGTCTATGAGGAAAGAAATAGAAATAATGAATGGGTTTGGCAGCCGGGCAACGGGCTCAAAAGGTCATCAGGAGTTTATTGCATGGTTAAAGCAGCAGTTGGAAGATATGGGGCTTCCGATTTATAGCCACACCTATACGTTTGAGCGATGGGAAGAAAAGAGAAGTGCTTTAAAAGTAAACCAGAAAGATATTCCTGTATCCTCAGCTTATCCATATTCCGGAGAAACAGATGAAAATGGAATAACAGGAGAACTGATTCATATAAAAAACTGTGATTATAGTAAGGCAAAAGGTAAAATTGCGGTTGTTGAAATCAAAATGATAAAAAAACTTCCTATTGGACTGATTATGAACAAACGGAAGGCAATTCCCGACGGCACCAGGATTGCCTCAGGTGACGGTGATCTGGTACTTACTTCTGTATTAAGAAATCCTGATTTAAAGAAGGCAAAGGAGAAGGGAGTAAAAGCGGTTGTATTAATCTGGAAGGGAGTGGCAGATGAAAAAGTGGAAGATCAGTATCTGCCATTTACTGACGAATATATGGGAATTCCGGCTGTATGGGTGAATGAGACAGAAGGAAAAAAGGTGATTGAGGCTGCGAAAAGACAGGAGCAGGGGACTGTGATATTGGAAGCAGACAAACAGGACAATGCTCCAACAGAAAGTTTTCATGTAATACTGGAAGGGAGTAATAAGAATGAGACCATTCTCATTAATACACATACGGACGGAATTAATGTGGTGGAGGAGAATGGTGCAATTGGTATGCTTTCCATGATCCGGTATCTACAAAACAAACAGCTGAATCGTACTATGGTGTTTTCATTTGTTACCGGACATTTTCGTTTACCAGTATTTAAAGGAACTTCACAGGCGACCTCTACCTGGCTGATGGACCACCCGGAACTATGGGACGGGAAAAACGGTAATAGAAAAGCTGTTGCAGGAATTACGGTGGAACATCTGGGCAGCATGGAGTGGAAAGAGAATGGGGATGGACAATATAAGGAGACTAGAAATATTCAGACAGAGTACACATATGTGGGAAATGTCCGTATGGGAAAGATCTGGGAAAAGGCGGTCAAAGACAGAAATTTAACCCGTACTGTCACGCTCAGAGGCCACAACAAGTTTGAATTTGGGGAAAGCCAGCCTTTGTTTGAAGCAGGGATTCCAGTCATTGGACTGATCCAGATGCCGGATTATCTGATGGCGAACAGCAAGGACAGAGAGATAGATAAGTTTAACGTCAGTTTAATGAGGGAACAGGTGAAATCTCTGTTAAAAGCAACAATCATGGTGGATAAAACGCCGAAAAAACAACTTGGAAAATCTGACGGGTATTCATTCTTTTATGGAAGAACATGGTGAAGGGTATCAAAAACTGGGGGAGTTGGGTATGATTGAAATTAATAAAAATTATCGTTCATTTGACGCACTGAAGCTGGCATTGGCAGCGTCCCCTGCCTGCATGGTTTCAGATATACTTTTGTCTGTTACCCAATCCATCATGCAGACGGGGGCTCTGGCTCTGGTAACAGCTTATTTTGTGGACACTGCATCTGCAATATTAAAGGGAGCGCGTCCCAGTAATGATATTTATCTGCCGTTGGTATTGCTGTTAGTGACGCTAGGGGTAACTACTATTATTGGTTCGCTGATTCAGCTGGCCAGTTCTCGTATCCGGTTAAATCTTAAACGCAGACTGATTCCGTCTGTAGTGAAGATTTATGCAGCATTGGACTACAGGCACATAGAAAATAATACCAGCTGGGAATTGATCTCACGGGTATCCAGGGACCCGGTTAATTCCATTATGGAGGGTGTGGAGGCGTATATTGAGTTTTTGAAGATTATCATCTCCCTGGCTTCCGTTCTGATATTGATTGTAACCCGGGTCTGGTGGGCGGCAATTATTATCTTAATCTTCTCTGCCCCCATGTTCTGGCTGTCGGTGCGTGCGGGGAGAAAGGTCTACCAGGCCGGGCGTGAGGCTGAGAAATTCAACCGGCGAACGGAGTATCTGGGAGAAGTGCTGACGGGGCGGGATAACGTGGACGAGCGTACCCTGTTCGGCTATAGCGATGAGATCAATGGCAAATGGCAGAATCAGTATGAAGCCGGGCGGAAATTACAGCTTAAGGTAACGGCCAGAATGTTCCTTTTTATTAAGGGGTCCAGTCTTCTTCTGGTTCTGATTTCTCTGTTGGTGGCATTGACACTGATCAGACCTGTGTTAACTGGTGAGATGACCGCGGGTTGGTTTATGGGTATTGTAAGCGCAGTATTTGGAATGATCCAGAAACTTGGATTCCAGATGTCCCGTTCCCTGGAAAATATATCACGTGTTGGGGAGTATATGAAGGATTTAACTGCATTTGCGGCAATGAGTCAGACGAAAGACGCATTGACTGAGTCGGATGACGAACCTGTGGAATTTGAATCACTGGAATTTCGCAATGTCTGCTTTCGATACCCGGGAAGTGATCGGCTGGTATTGGATGGGATGTCGTTTAAGATGGAGGCAGGGCGCCATTATGCATTCGTTGGTAAAAATGGTGCAGGCAAAACAACAATTACCAAATTGTTAACAGGTCTGTTTCCACAATACCAGGGTGAGATACTGATAAATGGGAAGGAATTAAGGGAATATCCCGCAGGTGCAGTCAAGGCACTGTTTTCTGTGGTATATCAGGATTTTGCCAGGTATTATATACGATTAAAGGATAACATAGCTCTTGGCGATTTACATAGAAAAGGGAATGAGATGCAGGCAGCACATCTGGCTGGGTTAGATGAGACAGTGCGCAGCCTGAATCTGGGACTGGATACACCGCTGGGTAAAATTATGACTGACGGACAGGATCTTTCCGGCGGTCAGTGGCAGAGAGTGGCCATTGCCCGTTCACTGAACAGCCGTGCTCCCGTTAAAATCCTGGATGAACCCACCTCTGCTCTTGATCCCATCAGCGAGAGTCTGTTATACAGAGATTTTGAGAAGCTGATGAGGGGCAAGACTACGGTATTTGTCAGTCACCGTCTTGGCTCTACGAAGCTGGCTGATGAGATACTGGTCATTGACAGAGGGGGGATTATAGAGCGTGGAACCCACGATGAGCTGATGGCAGCAAACGGGTCGTATGCAGGGATGTTTGAGGCTCAGAGGGGGTGGTATCTATGAAGACGGAAAAGAAGAATTATACGTTCTTTCAAGTCATTACCCGTATTATACCGATGCAGTTTCATGCAGCACCATTTAATTGTATCCTTGAAAATATACTGGCTGTCATGCACGGGCTGTCATTTTCCCTGACAGTTGTGGCAACCCAGCATCTTTTTGATACTATTTCCAAAGCGTCTGCCAGCGAAGCGGGTTTTTCGGATTGTCTGGTTTCCCTGTTTTTATTAACTGGAGCAACGTTCGGGCAGCAGCTATTAAACGGGATTCATAACTTTCACGGAACCGGCATTCTTTTTCCAAAATCATCAGGAAAACTGACTGTTTTACTTCACCAGAAACTTAAAACTATCGATCCTGCCCAATTTGAGGACACAGATTTTTTAGATGACCTTAACAAAGCCAGGGAGGGAGTCCAGGCAATTCCTTTATTCTGCATGATTTTGTTTTTGTGTGTCTCTTTTTATGGGGTGTATTTCCTGTCAATCGGTTCCTATCTGTTTACGTTAAAGCCTATGCTGTTAATTACACTTTTGTTGGCTTTTTTTCCTGCTATACTGGCACAGACCATTCATGTCCGGGTGTTCACAAGGCTGGAAGAACAGAGCGCGCCATTGCGCCGGGAGCATGAATATTATCAGAAGGCAATCTGTGACAGAGAGTACTTTAAAGAAACCCGTATATTGGGAGCATTTTCATTTTTTAATCAGCTGTTTACTGGCACATTGGAGCTGCTTACCAGTAAAATATGGAGGGCAGAGCGGAAGACTGCACTGCTGCAACTGGTATTAAATATAACTACTTTTGCGGGTATGGGAACATCGGCTTATCTGCTCTTTGCTGCAACCATGGATGGGGAAATTACAGTTGGAATGTTTGCCGCAGTGTTTGCGGCTCTGGGGCAGATATTCGATATTATGGATGAAATAGTAAGAAAGCACATGGGCAGTATGAACAGGGATATTGGCAAGGTTAACAATTTTCTGCATTTGCTTGATATGCCGGAACGCACCGGTTCTTCAGGGATACCGGATTTTACCAAGGGCGTAGCTGCTTACGGGATCAGTTATACCTATCCGGGACGGGAGAAACCGGCGGTGAAAAACGTATCACTGAACCTTTCAGTGGGGGAGACCATTGCCATTGTAGGGGAAAACGGTGCGGGGAAGAGTACCCTTGTGCGTTTGCTGACCGGGATTTACCGCCCGTTGGCAGGCAGGGTTATAATCGGTGGCCTTGATACCGCAAAGATTGCCCCTTCCTCTTTATATAAGGGTATCTCTGGGGTATTCCAAAAATATCAGCGTTATAAAATGACACTTGAAGAGAATGTGTCTATCAGTGACAGTCAGTCCAAAGCCGGTTTGGGTCAGGCGGAATCGGCACTTTGTGAAGCCGGTTTTGAAAAGGGCAGTATCCGCATGGAGGATATGCTTTCACCAGAGTTTGGCGGAATTGATTTATCAGGTGGGCAATGGCAGAGGATTGCCATAGCCAGAGGGTTATACCGGGTGAATGACTTTATTGTACTGGATGAACCCACCTCCGCCATAGATCCCATTGAGGAGACCAGGATATATAAACAATTTCAAAGGCTGGCAGAAGGCAAATGTGCCGTCATAGTGACTCACCGTCTCGGCTCTGCAAAACTGGCTGATCGCGTCGTAGTGCTGGAGGCTGGAGAGATTGTTGACATGGGGACACATGACGAGCTGCTCTCCCGTCCAGGCAAATACGCTGATATGTGGACGGCACAGGCACAGTGGTATGAAAGGGATGAGAAACAATTATGAAAGTAAACGTATACCAATTAAATTCATTTGCTAAAACTAATGAAGGCGGTAATCCAGCAGGCGTTGTACTTGACGCGGATTCATTATCGGAAAAGCAAATGGGGAAAATTGCTGCAATTTTAGGATTCAGCGAAACTGCTTTTGTAATGCAGTCAGGGATAGCAGATTTCAGAGTGAGATTCTTTACGCCGAAGGAAGAAGTAGATTTATGCGGTCATGCAACAATTGCAGCCTTTTATACCATGTCATATCTGGGTTTACTAAAACCAGGAAAGTATAAACAGGAGACAAAAGCCGGAATTCTGGGAATTGAAATAAAAGAAGATCATTCCGTAATGATGAATCAGTCCGCTCCTGCGTTTTCTGAAATAATAAAGAAGAATGAACTTGCGGACTCATTAAATATTGATGCTTCGCATATGCTGGAAGATTTACCGGCACAGATCGTTTCTACAGGACTTCGGGATATTTTGATCCCTGTAAAAAGTATGGAAATATTAAATGCAATGAAACCGGATATGGAAAAAATTAAAATAATCAGTCAAAAATATGGTGTAATTGGTTACCATGTTTTTGCCCTGGAATCCCTGTATGGCGCAAACGCTAATTGTAGAAATTTTGCTCCGTTATATGAGATTCCGGAAGAATCAGCAACGGGAACTTCAAACGGTGCTCTGGGATGCTATCTTTACCACTATGGCAAAATTAACGCCGGGCAGGAATCCAACATTGTGTTTGAACAGGGGTATTCCATGAAAAGGCCCTCTGAAATTCTGGTATCTTTGACGGTTAAAGAAAACGAAATTCATGAGGTCAGAGTGGGCGGAAATGCAAGGAATCTTTTTTTATCAGAAGTTGAATTGTAAAAAAAATAATATTTGAAAGAAGGGTTAAAATGAGCGTATTTTTTTATGGCTGCATTACTCTGGATGGCTATCTGGCTGATAAAAATCATAACCTGGACTGGCTTTATCAGACTGGAGATGCAGAAGAAACAGATTATGAGAACTTCTATCATTCTATGAATATTACTATTATGGGAAAACGAACATTTAAAGAAATTGAAAAAATGGATAATGCAGACAGTATTTACTCTACGACTGAGAATTACGTAATAACACATTCAAAAAGTGTTTCAGTAAGGGGATTTACTCCTGTCAGTTGTGATGTTGTAGAATTTGTGAAACAGTTTGATAAAGATAAAAACATATGGATTGTGGGAGGAGGCACAATCCTGGCTCCTTTGCTGGATAATAATATGATAGACAATATGATAATACAGATTGCTCCAGTATTATTAGGAAAAGGAATTCCGTTGTTTTCCCAGGAGGAATCATTAAAACGTTTTTATTTGAAAGAAGTTAAACAATACGGACAATTTGCTGAACTGATTTATACTAAAATATAATCCTGAGGGGATATTAAAAAACAGCGTAATTTGAAAACGCTGTTTTTTAATATTGCTATCTAAAATTACATGGTGCAAAATCGGATGATATA
>SVDS01000168.1 GCA_015057715.1 Paenibacillaceae bacterium | reverse complement strand
TAGCTCATTCCAACCATTCCAGTCCCTACAAGCGCAACTTTTCTTTTATCTGTTCTCATATTTTATGCCACTCTCCTATTCGTATTATAGATAGTGTTACTGCATGAAATGGAAACTATGCGTTTGATATTCCCCGTTCGATTTTTTTTGACATTAATTCACTGTTACTGCTGTAAATAATTGCATTTTCCTTTGAAATTCTGCCTTCCCTGTAAAGGTCTAACAGGCTGGAATCCATAGAACGCATTCCTTCTGCCTGAGCTGTGGCAATGACGGAATCAATCTGATGAGTCTTTGATTCCCGGATCATATTTCGGATTGCATTGTTAAAAAACATGATTTCAAATGCCGGATATACACCTCCGTCTACGGTAGGAATCAGCTGCTGGGATATTACAGACTGCATTACCATAGACAGCTGCATTCGAATCTGCTGCTGCTGATTAGGCGGAAAGCTGTCGATAATACGGTCAATGGTATTGGCTGCACCCACAGTATGAAGTGTAGAAATCACCAGATGACCAGTCTCCGCTGCAGTCATGGCAATCCGGATTGTTTCGTAATCCCTCATTTCTCCAACCAGTATGACATCGGGAGCCTGACGCAGCGCCGAACGAAGTCCGGTCACATAGCTGTCTGTATCCGTAGTCACTTCCCGCTGGGTTACCACGCTCTGCTTATGGCGGTGTAAGTATTCCAGGGGGTCTTCCAACGTAATAACATGGGCATTTCTGGTATTATTAATCTTATCAATAATACAGGCAAGGGTGGTTGTCTTTCCGCTTCCCGCCGGTCCTGTTACCAGTACAAATCCTTTTGTCAGTCTGGCTGCTTCCATCACACTTTCCGGAATATGAAGCTCCTTATAATCAGGGAGATCGAAGTTCACCACACGGATCACTGCAGCCAGAGAACCTCTCTGGCGGAATACGCTGGAGCGGAATCTGGAGATTCCTGGTATGGCAAAGGAAAAATCATCATCACCATGTTCCCTTACCTTTCCCATGTCTCTTTCTCCCGCCAGCTGGTAAAGCTCCGTTATCAGAAGCTCCATCTGGGCGGGGTACAGCTTTTCCTCACTCTGGTAAACAATTCTGCTTCCGATCTTATACGAAAACGGCATGCCTGGCACAAGAAAGATATCAGATGCCTTCTGTGCCACAGCAGAACTCAACAAATCTACTACCTTCATCTTCCAATCTCCTGCTCTGTCAATTCCCGCCCTTAAAAACCGGCAGGGATTGATCAATTTCATAATCTTCTGTCTGTATGACTTTCCACTGGGATATTAAAATCTTTCCGCTCTGATCCGCTGGTACATGAAGCTTTATGGAAAGAGACTGGGATCGTTTCATAGGAATCTCAGTGGATGCCATCCCGGTCTTTGAATCATAGTAATCCCCCAGTTCCCCGGAACGTGAACTTTGCAAAACCATCTGATAAAAGACTTCTCCCTCTTTATCTGCCCTGTAATACTCTGCAACAGAATCTGCATTCCTCTGTGCCAGATTCCATTCACTTTTGGCAGTACTAAGAGAAAGCATCCCAAAAGTAACCAGACAGAGAATCATAAATATCAGAATCAGAGTAGGGGTTCCTATATTGGCCCTGTAGCCAATCTCCTGTTTCGCCATATGACTCCTCCTTCACTTAAGGGTTTAGATGCCGGCTTACCGCCAGGGTATAAAGCGTATTTCCGGCCTTTGATACGGTCACTTCCGCTTCCAGTTCACTTATGACCTTAACCTCCCCATAATAAACGGCTTGGGACTGGTCAGCGACATTCCCTTTTTTATCAAACATCATGGTATAGGTCTCCACTGGAGAATCCTTTTTCACACCATTGAAACGGTGAATCAGCCCTGCTTCTCCTTCTGCCTTCCAGATTTCAGCTGTACTCTGTGCAATCAGAACACTCTGATTTAAATCTGCTGCTCTTTTACTCAGTAAGTCCGCCTTAACAAATGCCTGAATGCAGACTGCTGCACACAGCAGAAAGAAAAATACAGCGACAATCATCTCCATCATCATTACATTGGATCTGTTTTTTCTATTCATCTGCAGCTCCTTTGCTTCTTAGAGAAATAAAGAGCTGGCTTCCTGTTTCACCTTCTGATTTCAAATGGAGAAGATGGTTCTCCATATCCATGGTGATTTCTTTGCATTCCAATATCTGATTTCCGTCACCAATGGATAATCCACTGTCCTGATCTGCAAACAGCTCCCATAAGCTTCCGTCACGGTAATAAATCTGTGTCACATACGCTGTGCCTTCTATGTTCTGCTTTAATGTAAGTACCTGCACTCCATCCACATCAGTCAGTGATACAGCACCGGCTTCATCTGCCTGCCTGACCTTATTGGCAATATAGCTGAAGGCAATATCTTTCTCATAGGTCAGTTCCGATCTATTATTGATGTTCTCATAAACTCTGCCGCCGATCAGGATCAGAAACAGAGCACACATCACAAACACGAGAAATAAAAGGAGGGGAAATACAATCGTTCCCAACCGGCTTTTTGGTATTTCTTTTCCTGCCATGGCTACCTCTCTATGGATTTTGTAAGTTAACCGTGATATCCGGCATGAAATTTGATGCGAATCCGCTGTAAAATACATCGTAGCGGTCTCTGTCTATTTTAATGCCGTAATTTTCTTCTAAATATTCCACACTGGGTGGATATCTTCCTTCAATTGCATAGCACTGAACCGATGCTCTGCGTATGGCATCCCGTAAAGTTTCTGCGCCTCTCTCTCCAGACCGCTTTGAAAAAGTCAGGGCGGAAGAGACAAAAAGCACAACGGCGAGAGAAAACGCCCCAAGGGATACAAGCTGTCCCAACAGCTCTTTTCCTGAACCATTCCGTTTTTTCATAGAGACCTCCTAGCCAATGGCAGACAGGACACCGATTAACGGCAGCATGACTGACAGAAGAATCATTCCAACAGAAACTGCCAGAACTGCTATCACAGTTGGTTCAAACCGGCCAATCATCTGCTCCGTGGCAAGATCTGCCTCTTCCTCATAGCTTTTTGATATCTCTGACATCACACTGTCCAGACGGCCGCTTCTTGTTCCCACTTTTATCATCTGGATATAAAATCCGTTGAAAAGACCCGTATCTTTCATTGCGCTGTAGTAGTCGCTTCCAGCTTCCAGCTGACTGGCACACTGACGAATTTTCTCTTCCACTGCCGGATTTTCTACCAGTTCCCCTGCAAGCTCCATACCTTTTTCCAGGTCCAGTCCACTTTTTAATGTGAGGGAAAGAACTGCAGTAAAGCGGCGGTTTGCTATGGATTTCGCTATTTTACTTCTTCGTTTGATCCAGTTGAGTATTCGCTCTGCAAGAAGGAATCTTCTTCCGTTCCTCCCCAGAATCCAGACAAAAAATGCTGCAATCCCAAGGAGAAGAATGATTACCAGCGAAATGGCACATAATATTCCTCCCAGTCTTGTTGCAGCAATCGATACCGGCGGCATCTGGGCCCCCAGCTGTTTATATACCTTTTCAAATACAGGCATTACCTTGGTAAACAGTACAAACAGAACAATCAAAAGCATCCCTATCATCATTGCCGGATAGGAAACCGCATTCTTCATGTTCTTCCTCATAATATGTTCTTTTTCATAATATCCGGCTAAAGACTCCATAATCTGATCCAGAGTTCCTGTCTCTTCTCCAAGTCTTGTCATCCGCACCAGATAAGCCGGATATGCGCCGGTTTCTTTCAATACTTTGGAAAACGGATTTCCCAGCTCCGCTTCCTCTGCCATGGATAAAAGCAGCTTCTTTTCTTCCTGATGCTGCGCATCCTCCGCCATAACAGACAATCCCTCATCAAGAGGGATTGCTGCATGAAGAAGAATGGATATCTGAAGGCAGAATGCAGAAAGTTCCTGGGCAGAATACTGTTTTTTCTCAACTTTTGCCATCTGTCCTTTCTCCCTTTTCATTCCATTCATTAATATGTATATTTCGCCTTATAATTGGAGCTGTTTGTAATATAATCCTTAATGGATGGATCATTTTTACCCGATGAGGCAAAGGTGGGATCCATCAGCTTCCACTGAGTACCATCAAAATAAATGATATTATCCACCCAGCCCTGTCCTTCTATGTACACACTCACCCATGCGTGGTAAAGGCTGCCTGTATATCCCACCACCAGTTTGGTTGGGATATTCTGAGAACGAAGCATAGCTGTCATGACAGCTGCATAGTCAAAGCAGATTCCCTTCTTCACAGACAGAACATGATCCACATTAGGCAAGTAACCTGACTGGACTGAATTGGCAAGTGCGGTATCGTATGTAAAATTCTGTACAACGTAATTATATACATTGCTTACAACTCCCAGCGCATCTGCTGCAGAAGCAGCAACTTCTGCACCTTTGGCTACCACAGCGCTGCCGGCAGTAAAATTCACATACTGGTTGGGATATAAAAATGGTTCATACTCATTTGACAGCGTTACGTTTAAGCTGTTATTGGATTTTACCGCATATTGGTTTCCAGTAACCTGCTCCAATACCCGGACTGTATAGGTTCCGCTTCCTTCAGTCAGCGGAAATACCTCATACGCAGATCTGGAATTCAAATCATAGGTATAAGCCTCGCCTCCGCTTTTCATAACCTGAACCTTAATTTTAGCCGAATTCCCTGTATACTGCACCATCACATATCCATGGCTTGTATTGGATGCATCTAAAAGAACGGAATTGCTGTTGTAAGTAACCGTTCCTGACGCCTGGGGAACCTTAACACTGTTTCCCGCAGGTTTGGAATAAAGAGGAACTGCCTCATCTTTAATTGTAACAACTGTTTTCCACTCTGTGGCTTCCGCTGTCTGATCAGCAGAAGCAATCCGGTTTGCCGGAGCACAGCCGTTTAAAGAAAACAACAGGGCTGCACAGACGGCGGCGGCAGCCATACCTTTTTTTCTCATGCTCATCATCTCCTAAATGGTTATCCCAGACGCTGCCTTACAATCTCATAAGCCAGCACTCCTGCAGCTACTGAGGCATTGAGAGAATCAATGTTTCCCTTCATTGGAATGGAAGCCACCATATCACAGGTTTCTTTTACCAGTCTGCCCACTCCGCTTCCCTCACTGCCAATAACAAGACCGATTGGTCCTTTTAAATTCAGGCGGTACATGCTTTCTCCATCCATATCCGCACATACGAACCACATTCCCTTTTTCTTTAAATCTTCCATCACAGCGGTTAAATTGGTTACTTTTGCAACTGGTGTATAATTAAGTGCACCTGCTGAAGTCTTTGCCACTGTAGCTGTTAAACCAACTGCCCTCCGCTTCGGTATAATAACACCGTGGGCTCCTGCAAGGTTGGCTGTACGGATAATGGCTCCCAGATTGTGAGGATCCTCAATTCCGTCAAGCAGGAAGAAAAACGGCGGTTCTCCCTTTTCTTCTGCTGCCTTTAACAAATCTTCCACTTCTGCATATTCATAAGCAGCAGCATGGGCGATCACACCCTGATGGTGACCTTCCTCAGACATCTGATCCAGTCGCTCTCTTTCAACAAAGTTAACAATGGTATCTGTCTTTTTGGCTTCCCTTAAGATGGATTGAATCGGGCCATCGGATACACCTTTCTGCACATACAGCTTATCAATGGTCTTTCCGGAACGGAACGCTTCAAGCACTGCATTCCTTCCTTCTATTGTAAATTCTTCTATCATTCCAGTTCTCCTATTCTGTTAAGCCCCCTGCTTACCACCCAAATCAAACGTTCCAGCTTTCCGGTTAAATAGAGATAACCGCACAAAGCTTCAAACCCGGTTGCGGTTCTGTAATCTGCCACTGTGGCATGTTTGGCTGTTGTGGCAGATTTTGCATTGCGCCCCCGCTTGTATACGGCAATCTCCTCCTCAGTCAGTTCTTCCCCCTCCACCAGACTTCTGATGATGTCAGCCTGAGCCTTTGCATTTACCAGTCTGGCGCTTTTCTTATGCATGTTATTCACCTGGGTGCTTCCATGATTCATGACTTTCGTCCTGATAATCAGTTCATACACCGCGTCTCCGATATAGGCCAGTGCAAGTGGAGAATAACTGGTAATATCCACTTTCTTTAATTGAAGTGTATCTGCAAAATAATCGGAAAATGCAGACAGTGAAATTATACTCTCTTCCATTTTACACCTTCCCTGGTGTCCTCCAGTACAATGCCCTGATTAAGCAGCTTACCCCTGATTTCGTCAGCCAGTGCAAAGTCCTTGTCTTTTCTCGCCTGCTGTCTTGCAGCAATCATGGCTTCAATCTCTTCCGCAAGAATCACTTCTTCTTTTTCTGTAATAATACCCAGAATATCGCAAAGCTTTTCGATGGTGTTTTTCAGCAAAGTAACATACTCCAGAGAGCTTTCCTCATCGGTAGTGGAGTTGCTTAATTTCACCAGTTCAAAAATTGCGGAGATGGCATCTGCCGTATTAAAATCATCATCCATGGCGGCTTCGTATTTCTCCACAAGTGCATTAACCTGATTTTTGTCTTCCTTTTCAAGCAGCCCCTCTGTTTTAGTTGAAGCTTCCAGGCTCTTTAACTTATCAACCGCAGTCAGGATGCGCTCCAAACCATTTTTAGAGGACTCCATTAAATCAGCACTGAAATTTAAAGGACTTCTGTAATGGGCACTGAGCATAAAGAAACGCAGCACCTGAAGATCATATTTTTCACTGATATCACGAACGGTAAAGAAGTTGCCCAGAGACTTTGACATCTTCCTGTTATCAATATTAAGAAATGCGTTATGCATCCAGTATTTTGCAAATTCTTTTCCGTTGGCTGCCTCGCTCTGTGCAATCTCATTCTCATGATGAGGAAAGATTAAATCCTCGCCGCCTGCATGAATATCGATCTGGTCTCCCAGATATTTCTTTGACATAACCGAGCACTCAATGTGCCAGCCGGGACGGCCGTCACACCAGGGAGATTCCCAGTAAGGCTCCCCTTCTTTTTTCGGTTTCCAGAGTACAAAATCAGAAGGATCTTCCTTTTCCTCTTCTCCAGTTACTTTCAGTTCACGAAAACCGGACTGCAGATCCTCCAGGTTTTTATGAGACAGTTTTCCATACTGATCAAATGACTTTGTACGGAAATAAACGGTGCCATCTTTGGCTGCATATGCATGACCGGATTTAATTAAATCCGCTATCATATCAAGCATTCCGCAGATTTCTTCTGTAGCAAGAGGATTCTTGGTTGCCGGCTTTACATTCATAGCCTCCATATCCTTTTTGCACTCATCAATATAGCGCTTTGAAACTGTATCCGCATCAACGCCTTCTTCAATGGCTTTTTTAATAATCTTGTCATCCACATCGGTAAAGTTGGAAACAAAATTAACATCGTAGCCCTTATATTCAAAATATCTTCGTACTGTATCAAATACAATCATCGGTCGTGCATTTCCAATGTGTATCAGATTATATACCGTAGGACCGCAGACATACATCTTTACCTTTCCTGCCTCTAACGGTATGAATTCTTCTTTTTGTCTGGATAATGTGTTAAATACTTTCATGCTGTCTCCCTTCTTCTCCTGTTATTCATGTTTGCAGCAGCCTTTACAGCTCTGACAATTGCTTTCGCTTTGCATGATTCTGTCGTCATAACAGTAATCTCCGACAGAAGTCAAAAGAACAACGGCCTGTGAGGATATCCCTTCTCCTCTTCCGGTAAATCCCAGCCCTTCCTCTGTTGTCGCTTTCACGTTCACCTTGTCAGCCGGCAGATTTAGCGCTTGGGCGATATTCTTCGCCATAAGCGGTCTGTAGGACAAAAGTTTTGGTTTTTGTGCGATCACAGTGGAATCAATATTTTCCACGACATATCCGCTTTCTTCCAGCAGACCAGCCACATGCTTTAACAGTTCGATACTGGAGACCCCCTTAAACTTTGGATCTGTATCCGGGAAATGTTCCCCGATATCTCCTAACCCGGCAGCCCCCAATAAAGCATCTATAATTGCATGGGTAAGAACATCTGCGTCTGAATGCCCCAGAAGTCCCATCTCATATGGAATGGTCACTCCTCCCAGAATTAAATCTCTTCCTTCTGCAAATTTATGAACATCATATCCCTGTCCAATTCTCATTATTTTTCCTTTCCTATATAAATAGATCAGATCTTAAACGATCATTCGAAGTTTCTTACTGATACAACGGATCTCCACGTCATTCTGACAGAAACAGCTTTCTCCATCAACATGAACCGCCATGGGGCGATCCATATGAATGTGAATCTCTTCGCAGGAATAGAAGCGGATTCCTTTGTTTACAGATTTTTTTCCCATAAGGGAATTAAGCAGTACACAGATAAGCTTACTCTTTTTCCGGTTATTCATCACGCAGACTGACAGTTTTCCGTCTTCAAAATCTGCATCCGGCGCAAATTTAAATCCTCCGCCTTCATATGGATGAATATGGGTTGAAATGAAATAAGCATGGTTAAACTCAATCTTTTGTACTCCGTTAAGGACGATATATCCCTTGCAGGGCTTCGCTGATATAAGTTGCCTGGTGCCCACAAGTAAATAGGCCAGTTTCCCAATTCTCAGTCTGTGAAGCAGCCCTTTCGTTCTGGAATACAACAGATTATGACAGACAGCCGCGTCCATACCGATACCGGAACTGACCATAAAGCGGCGATGGGAGATCTCACTGTCTCCATATGATAATACTCCATAGTCCATCAATTTATAATATTTGGGGTGCAGAATCTTATTTAAACATCGGATGGGATTCTTAGGAAGCTTTAGGCTTCTTGCAAGATCATTGCCAGATCCAGCCGGAATATAACCAAGTGTAACACAACTGCACATGGAATATCCATCAAGAATCTCATTGACTGTACCATCGCCTCCAACTGCGATGATTACATTGGATTCTTTACACCCTTCTGTTAAATTTTTTGCAAATATCTTTGCGTCCCCTGGCTTTTCAGTTAAATATGCCTGATATTCCACACCGGAAGCGTTTAATGTCCGTTCCAGCTTATCCCAGATAATTTTACCCCGTCCGCAACAGGAGTTCGGGTTAACAATAAAATAGTACATGGAATCCCTCCGCTTTTTGCTATTTGTAAGTATAACATAAAA
>SVDS01000167.1 GCA_015057715.1 Paenibacillaceae bacterium | reverse complement strand
AGCATATAGTCAAATGCGGTTGCTTTCTTTTTCATGTTTTCTCCTCCCTACACAATTCCTCTTCCGCGAACTTTATAGCTGGCCTTGTTGCACATCAGTACAAGGAAACAGCCTACCAGTGAGGAAACAAGACCTACTGCTGTTGTATAGCCGTAATCAGGCAAAGCGCCGGAATTAAATGTCTGTGTGTAAATATAAGTCTGAAGTACATCTGCCTGCTGGCGTACCGCATCGTTTTGCAATACGAATACAGATTCAAACAAGTTCATAACCTTCGCCAGATTTAAGATCAGTACTGTAATTATGGTATTATTAAGAGCCGGTATGGTTATGTAACGAAGCTTGTTAAACCTGCCCGCTCCATCCATGGAAGCTGCCTCATAAAGCTCCGGACTAATTCCTGAAAGTGTTGCCATGAAGATAATCGTCCCCCAGCCTGTATCCTTCCAGACATTAATAACATAAAACATCGGGCGCCACCAGCTCTGGTTTCCAAGATAATAAATTCCCTCATTTAGAATTCCAAGTTTTATCAGCACAGCATTTAAAAGACCTGCACTGGTTGGAGAAAGAATCAGAGTAAATACAGATGCCGTAACAACCCATGACATAAAATGGGGCAGATACACAATTGTCTGTGTGATCTTTTTAAAAGTTACAGACCGCAGCTCATTGAGCATAAGAGAAAGCACAACAGCCATAATGGTATTTAGCAGAAGCTTCACAATACTTAATGTGATGGTACTTCCAAATGCGTTCCAGAAGCCCGGCATATTCATCATCTTTTGAAAATGTGCCAGACCGATAAATACTGGCTCCTTAATTCCTTTATAGGAATAAAAGGCATATCTGATCCCCAGCATGGGAAGGTAATGAAACACCAGCGCAAAAACCAGAACAGGAAGAAACATCAGATAAAATCCCCTGTAATATCGGAGTGAAACAAGCAGCGGCCGTTTATTTTCGCCTGCAGCATTCGCTGCAGGCCCTTTCATCTTTTTATTCATAGGAAAACCTTTCTAAATCTATTTTGCTGATTCATTCTTATTAAGTGAATCCACAATCATCTGTGACCATTTCGCTCCGCCATCGCTTTCGAAACGCTTAAATGCATCTTCTACAGAAGTCCCCTGTACTACAACATCTGCAATTATTGATTTTTTCAGTGTCATTAAATCTCCGTTATAGGTAGCCATTTCTTCTGTAGAAGGGGTAATGGTCGCCTGACGGCAGTTTTCATTAAATACAGTCTGAGAGTTTTTAGCCTCTTCTTTAACCGCATCTTTTCCTGGATCACCCTCCCAGGTTGCGATAGCAAGCATTGGATCAAGGTGCTGCTTGGTATACTGTGTGCCTGGGTTCTCAAGACTCTCTCTTAAATGGAACTCACCCTCATTATAGGTCTTATCAAGAACTGTCTCCGCTTTCTTTGACCAGTGTACATCTTCTACACCATAGGACCAGAGCATTTGCAGATCACCGCCATCAAGCATGGATTCGATGAAATATTTGAATACACCCTCCGGGTTTTCACAGGAAGAAGTAATTGCCCATACTGGAGAAGTTCTTTCTACATAAGTACCAACTTCCTTGATCGGCTTTAATGCAATCAACTCACTGTCATGACCGTTTGATTCCAGATTGTTTTTTAAATTGGTTCCCCAGGTACCTGCCCAGTAAGTAAACACACCGAATTTATCTTCATAAAACTTATTACGGCAGTCTTTTGTACCATTGGTTAATGTTTCCTTATCAATATAACCTGCCGCATAGGCATCTCTCATACGCTGCAGTGCCGCCTTAAAATTATCCTTTGTAAATCCGTCGTACCACACACCATCTTCTCCCTTTGCAAAGGATGGGTATGCGTCCTGATAGAACTCGGGCAGATAATTGGTCCATGGTTCTTCTGTTCCAATGAAACCGGCTGCCGATAAACCATAGGTATCTCCATTTACTCCATTGCCGTCAGGATCTCCTTCTGTAAATGCTTTCAGCATATTTAAATACTCATCATAAGTTGTAGGTGCCTGTAATCCAACATTATCCAGCCATTTTTTCTTTACATATGTAACACAGCCGTTTCCTCTGGTAACTGGAAATCCATAAAGCTTACCATCAATTTTCATGTTATCAACGACCGCATCTCCTGTAAAACGGCCGGAGGACTTCAGCTCGGAATTATTCCATGCCTCTGTCATATCCCAGAGAGCACCTTCCTCTGCATATCCGGTATAGAAGCTTCCCTGAAGAAGAATTGCATCCGGCCAGTTCTCTGGACCCGAGGCAAATGTCTGACCTAAAACATCAAAGTACGCATCATGATCAGGCTGTATAATTTCCAAATCAATCCCTGTCAGCTCTTCCCATCTTTTTTCAAATGCATCCCGGTTATTTGGTTTGGTTGTAACTGTTCCATTAACCATAATGGTAATCTTCTCAGGCTTTTTGATATCATTCCCTGCCTTACTTTCTCCAGCCGAAGAACCGCTTTCCGTATTTGCCCCGGCGCTTGTTGCCTCAGCTCCTGATTTTGCGGTTGAGGAACAGCCGCTTAAAGCCACAGAAGCAGCCATGGTAACCGCCATACCAGCTGCAAGCATTTTTTTAACTCTCATGTAGAACCTCCCAATATAATTGTTTTGTTATTTGGTGGTGCGCACCTTTTTTGCACTGCCATCATAGCACCCCAGGCACGCAATATCAACGCACATAATTTACTATCGTTGTTCATTTTTCTCTAAACAGCTTGTTTTCCATGTAGTTTATTATGCACATTTTATATTGTGTATTTTAGTCGGTACGTGATCTGACATAATTATATATGAAGTGACAGATATTTTTTTGAGTACATATTTTACGTTCTATGTACACATCTTCATGTAAAGGGTCAAACACGATTGATTTTACCTCCGATTCATACTATAATTTTTAATATGAAAAAAGGAACGGTGCATATGAAAAATCGCAGACTCACATTAAAACATAATAATATGTCCTACAAAAAACAGCTAATGCTGTCCTATACTTTAATTCTGGCGATCATTCTCTTGATCGGCGTTATCCTTTACTCACTTTCCTACCGTCAGGTAAAAAACGGTATCTATCAGCAGAACCGGCTCAGTCTGTCTGCTTCTGTTACACAGCTTGACAATACACTGGAACTGACGAATGCATCCGTGAAACAGATAACAGCCAACAGCCTATTTAATAACCTGATTAACAAAAAAAACAGGGGAGATTCTTCCTTTTATTATCTTGGTTATAAGACCCAGCAGAGTTTTAAATCATCCATTACACCAGTGGAACTTCTGCTTCCAATCAACAACTCTTTTATTTATATTGAGAAATCCAGCTATGCCATTTCTCCCATCGTTTTTTCGGATTTCGATTTTTTTATCTGGCATAATACGAAGTATCCCATGGATCCGGCACTACTATCGAAAATACTGGTAGATCCGGCTTACTGGAACAAATTTATTCCTTTTGAGCAGCTTGGTGCTTCTTCAAAGAACTTTTTATACCTATATCCGCTGACATCTGCCTCTCAGGTCGCCAATCACAGCAGTTCCGTGATCTGCTACCAGTTTGACCACGAAAAGATTATGGAGTATTTTTCAAGCATTAACTTTTATAATAACGGATATCTGGTTGCCTATGATAAAAACGGCAATCAGACATTTCTTCTCTCCGGAGGCGGTCCTGTTATCGAATACGATATCTTGAAAAATATGGACTTTGAACATAACATCGCACATTTTACCCAGGGCAGTAACAGGGAGGAAATGCTGATCACAACTGTATCTTCTTCCTATAATAACTGGAATTACTACCTGATTCAGCCGGAAGAGAAGGCTTACTACTCCATCACCCCCTATCAGCGTTTTTTTACAACTGTAACTCTGGCAGCAATAATTCTTGGCGGAATCCTTGCGGTGATCTTTTCATCCTTTGGAAATCAAAAGATTTTAAAGCTGTCCAATGAACTGAATATAAAGGAATCCCTGGCAAGCTCCTTAAACCTCCTTGTAGAAAAGCAAAAACCGGTTGTGGCTGAGTCCTATATGCGGCGAATCATGGAAGGCAGCATTACCAATAACGTAGAGATGCAGTATATCATAGATGAACTTGGTCTGGAACGTCCTGACACCAAATTCCACGTTTTGTATACAGAAGTATCCCCATCAGAGGAATCTGATATCTGCACCAAGGATTTGGAATTGTGCTTTGAAAATTACGATATGCTGGTAAGAGAAGCCCTCCGGCGCTATTACCCGGATACGGGATATGTCTACAAACCGTCAGACCGGGCCTTTGCCATACTGATCGCCTCAGATAAATCCACATCTGTTGAGCAGGTGTTAAGCAGAGACAGAGACATCTTCCTTGCCATGCACAGGGAACTCCTGGAAAAATATGGAATCTGGATCCGGGGCGGTTTAGGAGGCAGAAATGGTCTGATCTCCTATACGTGGAAATCCTATCAGCAGGCGAAAGATGCCAAATCAATTACCACCACGGAAAAATATATTTTAAGCTGCAACGATTTTGCCAAATCAAATGATGTATATTATTTCCCGGAAAGTTTATCCATACAGTTAAGCGGTTTTATCTCAACCGGCAATAAAGATCAGGTCAGGGAAGTTTTTAAGCTGATTAAGAATGAAAATACCAGCATGAGAAGTCTTTCCTTTACTCAGCAAAAATGGCTTTTGTCCGATATCCGGGCGACTGTCTTTAAGAAAAGGCACACCATATCAGAAGAGGGCCTGAATGGAGAAAAACTAAGGCTTTTGGACATGATTGATAAGCAGTTTGAAGGAGAGATGAGCTTAGACAGCTTAAAGACCATCGCCTTTGAACTTTGTGATATCTGCGGAACAGATACGGAAAGCAATGAACTGATTATAAAAATACAGGATTACATCATCAATAACTACCATGATTCCGATCTATGTCTGACTAAAATATCAGATGAATTCGGCATCTCAGAAAATTATTTCAGCTATCTCTTTAAAAAAGAAGTATCTGAAAACTTCTCTACCTATTTAGAGCGGCTTCGAATGGCAAAAGCCAAGGAAATTATACTGGAAACTGATACAGGTCTTTCCACGCTTTATCAGTACCTGGGTTATAACAACGCAGCTTCCTTTCGAAGAGCATTTAAAAAGAACTATGGAGTATCTCCAAAAGAAATGAGGGATAAGGTAAATGCATAACAACATACCATCAAAAGAACACATGGAACAGCTTTGGCTCAGACTGAAAGAAAGCGGGCTTCCCATTCACAGTTTTCTGGCTGAACAGGGCGGAAATCTTCTTACGGAAAACTATCAAGCTCCATATACCAAACGGGATCTTCACCGCATGTTCTCCATCACAAAGAGCTTCTGCGCCCTGGCAGTGGGATATCTTCTTGAGGACAGGCTGATTTCTCTTTCAGATCCTATAACCGGCTATTTCCCGGAGTACTCAGATACTGAAACGAAAAGTCCCTGGCTCATGAATATGACCATACAGCAAATGCTGATGATGCAGACCTGCCACACCTCAACCACATATAAGATTGACAGACAGAAAAACTGGGTGGAAAGCTTCTTTTTAGTTCCTCCCACCCATAAAAGCGGGGAAACCTTTCTCTATGATACTTCCGCTGCCCATACACTGGCAGCACTTGTAAAAAAGTTGACTGGAAAAGGAGTTCTTGATTATTTAAGAGAGAAATGTCTGGATAAACTTGATTTTTCCAAAGATGCGTATATCATAAAAGATCCCTTTGGAAGTGAAATGGGTGGCTCCGGCCTGATGGCCTATTCCCTTGATTTATTAAAGACTGGCAGATTCTGTATGAATACAGTGAAACATGGGACGGGGGTTTTTGCAGATTATTTAAGAGATGCCGTTTCCTTTCAGGTTCCCACCGTTCATTTCGGACAGACATTAGATGAGAAGCAGGGATACGGCTACCAGATCTGGCAGATCCGGAATGGCTTTGCCATGTATGGTATGGGAAGCCAGTATGTGCTTTTTTATCCGGAACTGGATCTGGTTTTAGTCATTACGGCAGATACTCAGAATATCAGAGGGGGACAACAAAAAATACTGGATCTTGTTCGGGATGGGCTAAAGGAGTTTTTAAGCCCGGTTCCCAGCCTTCCTGTCTTTTCCGGTCCCTCTCATTTAAACGCCGTTTACCGCCTTCTGCCCGGCCGGCAGAGATTTACAAGGCTTGCCCTTTCCCTTGACTCTAAAGAAGGCAGTCTTACCCTGTCCGGACCGGATAAGACATACACATTCTCTTTTTCCTTTACAGAACCTGCTGTCAGCATCTTAAATGGCTACAAACAGAGAATTGCAGTCAAAGCTTTGTGGGCAGATTCCAGAACACTTTACCTCCCTGTTTCCGTTGTGGGAGAATACGTGGGTTCCATCCATATCCTTTTAACTCTGTCAGAAGACGGTATTACCGTATGGATGAAAAAGATAGAAGAAACTCTTTTCCATGAATTCAGCGGATTTTTGACCGGCTTCAAAGAGTAAATTATTTCATGATATCTTCCCCCCTGGCAGCTCTCGCTACGATACCAGAGGAAGCCAGAAGAGCAATCAGGTTTGGAAATACCATAAGTGCGTTAAACAGATCAGATAAATTCCAGACGAGCTGAACTTTTAAAAATGATCCAAGCACCAGAAACAGTACAACGATCAACGCATATACCCTGGTTGCTTTGGGGCCAAAAAGTGCTTTCACATTTACCTCACCGAAAAAGTACCATCCGATAATTGTTGAAAATGCAAAAAACAGGAGGCAGATTGCTACAAAAGCATTGCCAAAGGAACCAAATGCCTGACTGAAGGCTGCCTGGGCAAGGGCGGTTCCCTGAGGCGCTCCCTCTACCCCCGGTGCTAGTTTGCCGGACGTGAGGATTACAAGAGCAGTGAGATTAAGAACTACAAAGGTATCAATAAATACAGCCATGATCGCCATGACGCCCTGGTCCTGAGGTTTCTCCACCTTTGCCATTGCATGGGCATGAGGTGTTGAACCCATACCTGCCTCATTGGAAAAAAGCCCTCTGGCAACACCATAACGCATCGCTTTCTGAACTCCAATTCCGGCTGCACCGCCAAGAAGTGCCTGGGGGCGGAAGGCGCCGATCAGAATGGATTCCAACGCAGGCAGGAGTGCACTGTGATTTATTACCAGTACAATCAGACAGCCGATTATATAAAAGGCAGCCATGACCGGAACAAGTTTTTCAGTCAGAGAAGCAATCCGTTTTACTCCGCCCATAAAGGTAAATGCCGCAACTGCAGCAATAACGATACCAACAATCAAGGGATCCAGACCAAATGCGGTGTGAAATGCCAGACCGATGGAATTGGCCTGTACCATATTACCAGTAAATCCCAGTGCAAAAATGATTGCCAGAGAGAAAAATACAGCCATTATCTTACCGGCAGTTCCTTTAAAGCGGGCTCTGATATAATAAATCGGACCTCCCGTCACTTCACCGTGGGAATTGACAGTTTTATATTTCTGAGCAAGGACAGCTTCTCCATAGTTGGTTGCCATTCCAAAGAAAGCGCTCACCCACATCCAGAATATTGCTCCAGGTCCTCCGGAATAAAGTGCTGTCGCACAGCCTGCAATATTACCCGTACCTACCTGGGCTGCAATTGCCGTAGTTAATGCCTGAAAGGAGGACATTCCGTCTTTGCCGGCATTCTCGCCATTCAGCTTAAAACTGCCGAACATCCGCTTAAATCCTTCTCCAAATTTTCTAACCTGTACAAACCGGGTGCGGACAGTAAATAAAATTCCTGTTCCAACCAGCAGATACAGTAAAATGCTGTTCCAGACAATGCTGCTGACTTTATCAACCAGCTGTGTAAATTGTTCCATGTGATAGACCCTCTCTTTTTGTTTAATAAAAAAAGCCAAACCATACGGGATGATTTGGCTCTGAAAGCAAACAAATAAGGGCATCACTGCCGCTAAACGTTTGAACTTAAACTCTGTCCTTTTGCCTGAGAGATTAACGCGGTTTCCCGCGCCTTGCACCTTCGGCACTCATTCATGAGATTCTCCAGAGCCACATCCATTCATAGTCCTTATCCGGTACTCCGGATGCCTGAGAGTGTTACTCCTTCGGCAGACAAATCGTCATTTTCCTACGAACTTCGCTTGTTGGTTTATTACTTTTTCACTTTATCACATTAACATAGGCGCTTAAGAATGTCAAGTCTATGCTTAACTTTCTTTCCTCTCTATACTTTACTTTCTTTTCTTTCTGTAAGCAAAAACGCGGCTAACGCTATTCTCCCCAAATGTAGTGGAGTGTAATACTTGTCAAATTCAGATCTGTCAGTCAGAGTCCGGGAACCTGGTAATTATCAATGGAATCTGATACAATGAATACAATAATATTTTTATTGAAAGGAGTTGTCATCTTGATTATTCAAACCCACAAATTTAATGAAACTGCTGGATTTTTCACCACATATCTGATCGAGGATTCCAAAGAACTTTTACCCGGTAAAAAACGTCCAGTGATCGTAATTGCGCCTGGCGGAGGCTATCTGTTCACCTCTGACAGGGAAGCAGAACCGATCGCATTTAAATTTTTATCCATGGGATATCATGCGGTTGTCTTAAGATATACAACCGGTAATCCAGAGGAAAACCGAATCGGAGTGGCTGGCACCGCGTTAAAGGAACTGGCTCAGACGGTCCGGTACTTAAGGCAGAATTGCGAACGCCTGCTCATTGACCCTGATAAGATTGGGATCTGTGGTTTTTCCGCAGGCGCTCACCTCGCTGCCAGCCTTGGCGTACACTGGCATGAAAAAGAGCTGGTAGAATCTCTTTCGCCCCAGGCGGCCAGCCCGGAAGAGATCCGGCCAAGCGCACTGATTCTTGCTTATGGTCTTCTGGATTATCAGGTGATGAAGGAAAAATCGGTCCAACTGGCACAAGATGATTCAAAAAAGGAGATGTTTGATTTTATGGACCAGGCAAATGTGGCTCTGACCGGAGTAAAAGAGATCACCGAGAATGTGATCCAGACCTTCAGTCCCTCCCGCTTTGTCTCTTCTAACACTCCGCCCGCTTTTTTGTGGCATACCTCAGAGGATGGGCTGGTTTACTCCGAAAACTCTCTGGTATTTGCCCTTGAAATGGCCAGACACCATGTCCCCTACGAACTCCATATCTTCCAGGAAGGAGAGCATGGACTGGCTCTGGCAAATCAGGTAACAGCCAACACTCCAAACCA
>SVDS01000166.1 GCA_015057715.1 Paenibacillaceae bacterium | reverse complement strand
TTCAACTGAAATGGCCACGCTTTCCCTAAAATAAAAAGGGCGTGTGAAAAAACTTTTCGTTTTTTCACACGCCCTTTGTCTACAGTCTGAGGGTGGCGTCATTTTGACGTCACCCTTTTATTGTACATTTTTTTTGTCTTATTTTGCTTTGTCAGGGTCTTTGGAAGGAAAAGAGAATCCTAATCCTGATTATTTGTTCCCAAGACCACTCTATCAAAATATATCACAGACAAGAGAACGTCTTTACATTATAGTTTTAAATAATCCTAAGATGTTTAGGAAGCTTTTGATGATAAAAGAAAATGAAATGGTAAGATAGCTTTTTTGCAGAAATTAGATTGTGCAAAAGACAATTATTAGAATCGACATTCAGTGAAAAAATATAAATGCATCTTGAAATGTAACGCAAATTGCGTTACAATAAATAAAAAGGAGATGATAAGTATGGAGAAAACAGCAACACTCAATTTACGAGTTAATCCTACAACGAAAAAATCAGCTGAAGATGTGCTTTCACGTCTTGGAATTCCAATGTCTACAGCTATTGATATGTATTTAAGACAGATTACGCTTACAGGTGGAATTCCTTTTAGAGTTTCATTACCTCAGGCACCGGAGGCTATTAATGCGGATCTTATGACGACTGCAGAGATTCATACAAAATTACAGGAAGGCTTTGAGGATATTGAAGCTGGACGAGTACAGGATGCAAAGGCCGCATTTGCAGCTTTTAGAGAGAGCCACAGATGAGAGAATATCCTGTAAAAATTACTGAAAAAGCATTGGGTGATATGAATGGGATATATGACTATATCGCAGTTAATTTGCAATCACCGGAAAATGCTATGGGGCAGTATAACAGAATAGCTGATTGTGTACTTGAACTTGGCTTCTTTCCAGAGAAATTTAGACTGGTAGATTTTGAGCCGGAACGCTCACAAGGACTTAGGCGAATGCTAGTAGATAATTACTCGGTATTTTATGTATTCAAGGAAGAGCTTGTCACGGTAACTAGAGTATTATACAGTGCCTCTGATATTGAAAAGCGACTGAAAGAAGACTATTAACTTCCGGTTGCACTTTGGTTGCAAAAAGTTATAAAAAGCAAAAAAATTGCTGGAATAAACGTAAAACCACAACAACATATAGCTATAAAAGAAAATCAATCTTACTAGATGTTGATGCTTTTCTAGAGAAAGACTGGTTAAGAACAGAGAATTGGTGCAGACCTAGAAGACAGGGAAACATACTGAGTGACGAATTTACGCCGTATCCAAAGAATCCGTTGATTGCCAATTTCTTTACAGCAATGGGACGTTCGGATACGATTGGTTCCGGTGTGAAAAATCTGTATAAATTTACGCCAATATACTCCGGGGGTGGTAATCCGGAATTGTATGAAGCAGATGTTTTCAGAATAGCAATTCCGTTAACTAAAGAGGCTGTTAAGCAAGTTGAGATGGAAACGAAACTAACAGAAAGAGAACAGCTTGTTTATGATATGATTTGTGAAAATCAGATAATAAGTGTGGATGACATTGCGGCAAAACTGGATGTTACCAGAAGGACTGTATTGCGTGATGTACAGGAGATGAAGAAAAAAGTCTTTTTAATGTATGATAAAAAAGGAGCAACGTGGAAACTGAAATAGGAAGTGACAACAAGATGACAAGGAAGTGACATTTTTTGTGTCATGTACAATAAAAGCAAGAAACTGATGCGAGGATAATTTACTGTTGAAACAGAGTGTAGCATTACAGATAAAGAATATGAAATTGTAGATGAACCATATATAAAGAACGAAAAAGCGAAACGGTGTTTCGCTTTTTGAGATAATATTGTATTAAAGGATTTGAATATGAGAGAACCAATTGAAAATATAAGTCGTTTACAGACACAACTAAATGACTTGCAACTGGAAAATCAAATATTAAAGTATATTTTGGATAATGCTGGGATTTCTTATAGACAGGAATTGATGCGTCTGCGTTCATCTGAAGAGTTGTGTGAATATGACCCAAATCAAGGCGCAAGAATCCAGGCACCTGTTGAAATCACAGAAAAGATGGCAGTTATATTTTATTCCAGATTCTGGGGAAGGCAGGATGTGTATGCAAAAAGAAATGAAAAGAAAGACACAGGTGAGGCTAGTTATTTTACACAATGCCATAACTTCTGGAAGGAAGTATGCCCTAAAAAACATGGGGAAAAAATAAATTGTAAGGATTGTAAATACCAGTCATACAAACAATTGACAAAAGATGATATATTAATGCATTTGCGCGGACGGTCATATAATGCCTCTGATGTGATAGGGGTTTACCCGTTGCTTACAGATGGGACATGTAGATTTTTGGTATATGATTTTGATAATCATGAGAAAGGTGCAGAGAAAAAGGATTTTGCGAATGAGGATGATATATGGATTGAAGAAGTGGAGGCAATGAGAAAAATTTGTGTGTTAAATGGCATAGATCCTCTTGTAGAACGTTCCAGATCCGGGAGAGGAGCACATATATGGATTTTCTTTGATAATCCGATTCCGGCGGCGTTAGTACGGAAATTTGGCACAGCATTATTGGACAAAGGTGCAGAACAAGTAAATCTTAAATCCTTTAAATATTATGATAGAATGCTTCCGGCACAGGACGTACTTCCGGAGGGAGGAGTAGGAAATTTAATTGCACTTCCGTTACAGGGGAAAGCGTTAAAGGAAGGAAATAGTGCATTTATTGACAGTAATTGGAATGCATATCCCAATCAGTGGGAAATATTGTGGAGCAAACCCAGACTTTCAAAGGAATTTCTTGAGATTAAAATAAGAGAGTGGACCGCTTCAGTAGAAGAAATGGAAATTGTAGAAACGGATGACGATAGAGAAAAGCCATGGAAGGAAAGAAGAAGATTTTCTGCAGCAGATGTTAATGGGAAAATGCTTCTTACATTATCCAATGGAATCTATGTGGATAGTACTAATATTAGACCTGCGCTGCAAAATAAAATTCGCAGATTAGCAGCAATAAGTAATCCTGTTTATTATAAAAATCAAGCTATTGGAACATCGAATTATGATACAGCGCGTTGGTTATATCTGGGACAAGACCATCTAAGTGGTTATATTGAAATTCCACGTGGTTTATATGGTGCTTTGATTGAAAATATTGAACAAGCAAAAATACCGTATGAAATTGAAGATGAACGGCAAAAGGGTAGAACTATAGATGTGACATTCAAAGGTGAATTGCGCAAAGAGCAGAAAACAGCAATGAATGAAATGTTGCAGTTTGATAATGGAATATTGCATGCGGCTACTGCGTTTGGGAAAACGGTTGTTTGCAGTGCAATTATAGCTGAGAAAAAGGTAAATACATTAATTATTCTGGAATCATCAGCATTGATGGAACAATGGAAAGAAACTTTAGAAAAATTCTTAGATATTAATGAAGAATTGCCGGAATACAAGACTAAAACCGGAAGAATTAAAGTACGGAAAGAGCTAATAGGTAAGCTTCAGGGAGCACATGATTCCATGACAGGAATTATAGATATTGCAATGGCTGGTTCGCTTTGTAAAAAAGGTGAATTTCATATTTTATTGAATCAATATGGTATGGTTCTGGTTGATGAATGCCACCACGCAGCGTCAGATACAATATCAAATGTTTTGAAAGAAGTGAAGGCAAAATGTGTATATGGTGTCACGGCGACTCCTAAAAGGGGGGATGGTCTTGAGAAAATTAATTATATGCTGATCGGACCGATACGACACAGTTATACAGCGAAGGAAAAAGCAAAAGCGCAGGGGATAGAACATCTGGTATATCCGCGTTTTACACCTGTAGTTGCGCCGAGAGGTGTGATAAAAGAGAAAATGCATCCGAATGAAGCTTACGATATTATTCGGGATAATGAGATGCGAGATGACCTAATTGTTGAGGATATAAAAGAATGTGTATCTGCAGGACGTACACCGGTTGTATTGTCCAGATATAAAGAACATTCGGAGAAATTGTATGAGCGCCTAAAAGATTACGCCAATCATGTATTTTTAATGACAGGAAATAACTCAAAAAGGGAACATAAAAAGATTTTGGAACAGTTGCATGAGATAGATGAAAAGGAAACTTTGATTTTAGTTGCAACCGGTTCGTTAATTGGAGAGGGCTTTGATTATCCAAGATTAGATACCTTGTTTATGGCAATGCCGGTTTCTTTTGAGAGTATAGTAACACAGTATGCAGGACGTTTGAATCGTGATTATGAGGGTAAAGAAAATGTAATTGTATATGATTATGTAGACAGCCATATTCCGATGTTTGATAATATGTATGCAAAGCGATTAAAAGCGTATAAGCAAATAGGATATGATGTATGTGGCGGGCTAAAAAGTAGAAAGCAGACTGCAAATGCAATCTTTGATAGTGAGAACTATTATGATGTCTATAGTAAAGATTTGTTGCAGGCGGATAAGAATATTGTTATTTCGAGTCCAGTAATCAGTGGTGCGAAAGTATATGAACTGATTACCTTATTACGTGATAAGCAGTTGGCAGGAGTTGAAGTTACAATTGTGACATGGGAACCGGACTCATATGGTTTTGGTGATGCTGCTTTTTGGATGCAATTACATGAAGAAATGCGTCAGGCGGGTTTTTATATAAAAACAGTAGAAGAATCATGTGAACATTTTGCAATTATGGATCAGGAAATTGTGTGGTACGGAAATATGAATCTCTTGGCTAAAAACAATGCAGAGGATAGCATAATGAGAGTTCAAAGTAAAAAAATAGCAATGGAACTTATGGGATTGACCTTTGGGCAAGCGAATTTAAAATGTGATGGGATGATATAAACAGAGGATTGAATAAGCAAAGCAAGGATATTGGTTGTTTGATGAGGATAATCCTTTAATTCGGTGTGGATTAGTTCACTGTTGAGTGTTATAATGTTGTTGGACATAGCTCATACCTCCTTGGTAGATTTTGTGTGGTAACTTAATTTTAACCAATGGTTTGAACTATGTCTATTTGTTTAAATTAATTTGCGAAACTTATTATACGTCATCGCCCGAAACCGATTTATCGGTGGTTTAAAGGGAGTATCTTGCCATCGGTAGACCACCTGTATGTATTGAGCAGATTGCTGAAGGTGCATATGGAAGATTTGCTTGTATCGCAACATGTGCACAGTAGTTTTATAGAAATACACACAGACTACATTGCAGATTCTAGAAGACTGTATGAATATGGGAAACGATTATGTTTGATGAAATCTGCGTAGCACTGGGCGAGGAAGATAATATGGAACAATCTTTGACAGATACCAAGGAAATAGCTCGCAAGATTATGGACATTAATGAAATAGCATATACTACTTACAAACCAATAGTCGATGATATATGCACAAGAAAAGCACCTGAATCCGAAGTGGAACATCTGCTGGATTATATGGTAGGAATATGTAATGACGAAAGAATGCTTCAACTGTTCAAGCAGGTTTGCAGGAGCTATATAGATATATATCCGCGAGTGATTACAGCGGAAATATATACGTACAAAGAGATGTATGAAGAGTCGTAAGGACTTGGGGAGAATTATGAACTGAAAAGATGCAACAGGTTGTGAAAAGAATAATTGAAGCGGAGTTGTGAGTTATGTATTTTGATGTACTGAAAAATAAAATATTTGAGCAGGCCGAAGTATATGACAAGGTCAAAAATGGAGAACGTTCATCTGTTGTATGGAAAGCATTTCATGATACAGAGTGGGGGATAAGGGATTTCAATTATTTAAACCGTAATCGTTTGGCACACTATATTTCGTATGCCCGGATAGATGATGAGGAAATGATAAAATTTCTTTTTACAGAGGAATTACAAGATCGGAAAAATAATTCTTTTCAAGGTATCGGTGAATCATTGAGAATATTAACATCTCTGTTGCAGAATTACAATGAGTCAGGCAAGTACAATTATTTGTTCAATGAGGCGAAGAATGCTAATTTTGATTGTGCATGCGGGTATGACCCCAATGAGTGTGAGGATACCTGTTTGGAGCAAATGGACGTTTTAGATTGTATCTATCTGGCAATGGAATTACAATATTTGGATGTAGCGGAAACATTGGTCGAAGAGTGGAAATCAGGTGTTGTGGATTGGACGGATGCTGAAAGGAAAAAACTGATTCAATTCTATGATTATTTAGGGAAGAATAATGAAAATGCGATACAGTATAAGGCGTTGTTGGACACTGCAATTGCTAGCGGAAAATGTTTTGATATAGTTTCTGCATACAACGATATAATCAATTGTTACATAAAAGAGAAACAATATGAATTGGGCTATTTTTATTTAAAAGAAATGATTGCCACTGTGGATTTTAAAGAAATATTACAGATTCGCCTTTTTGCTTCTGTTTTGGAAGAAAGTTTTGAGATTATATGTGCATTGGATACGCCGCCGTTTGATTTGTGGAAGTGGGCAAAAAAATATTTGCTTAATATGGAAAAGCAGAAAATGTTTGGTAACTTATACAAAAAGGCTATTGCGGCGGCGAAGCGTTGCGGGGATCCCATTGCGACTGAGTTAGAGAACGAGTATATTACATGGAAAAACACAATGGGGATTACAAGATGTTAATGATTCTGTTTATACAAATAAAATGGTACAAAGAAGATAGAAATCCGCAAAGCTCTGTGGAGAGGAAGAAATATCTTAAACCGATTATGTTGAGAGAATTACATAGTATTTCTGAAAAGGACGATGTTTGTTTTGTGAGAATGAATTATACACAAAATGGCAAAGGAGTATTTGAGGGAGATAAAAACGGAATCATAGAAGGTGATGCTGATTGTATGAATATCCAGGTTCCCAATATTGATATTATAAAAGAAGGCAATATTTATAGAATTAAGTGGTTTGATGACGGAAAAGGAAATGTGAGGCGTAGAGGTGGCAATGAAGATTTCCGAAGAAAAGGAGCCAAACTTTCAGGATACCCGAATGTATTGAATGAGACCGCGTTCGTGCTTGAAAACGGTCAGTCTGGAATCGTGCGCTGGAACAACCGTTTTTCTTCATACCATGGACAGTGGTATGAACAATATCAGGTATTCTTTGTGAATACAGTTACCCTTGATTCCAAAGTCTTTATTAGAGATTATGATTTTGAATATGATCAACTGGCTGACTTATTTTGAAACTGCTGGCTGTGAAAAAATAGCTGAAGATACTAAGGAGATTGCATACATGGGAATAACTGAATTTTGTAGCAATTCAAACAGCATCGGAAAAATACGATATTTTAAGGGTGACAGGCTTTATAATGAAAAGTCATTGTACGAATTTAACCAAGGGAAAATACCTGCAAAAGAACTAGTAACATATGATTCATCTTTAATGAATTTACAGGAAATTACGAAGGATGAAATTGAAAGCACAAAGGGAAATGCAGAACAGATTGTTGCAATAATTATTCGCCCGGAAATAGAAGTGAGTTTTGAATTAGAAAATAATTCTGAATTTCAATTTTGTGGGTATGATTTAGTTGAATATTTAACAGGAATTAGTGCAATTACTAATTGTGGTGCAGATTGGGGAGATGCGTTAGATTATGACATGTTGAATGAATATGGGCTAATTCCGGATTATCGGAAAGCAGTTATGACACAGTTAGATTTGGCAGAAAACTATCCGGACGAAAGCCATGCATATTGTGAAATTGTAGAGATTTGGAGAATGATAAATTGAAAAAACTGTATCCGGAAAGGTGTCTTACAGTTCTTACATGCAAAGCAGACCGAGTGGCGCATGATGGAAATAAAAGATCTGATTACAGAAAACTTGCAGGCCTTCTTAAGTGGATTCAGAGATATCCGGGCGGCGATGATGAAGGCAAGATAGAACATGTAGGATCAAATCGATTTGGTCATTATGTCATAAAACAGGGCTTGTAAAATGTCATAATAGATGTCGTAATAGAAGGGGAATTATAGTATGAATTTATTAGGATATATTACTATTATGGTTATACCAGTGACATTGTTTGCATTAGGAATATTTTTCACAGTCAAACCAGTTACAAGAATAAACAACTTAGCAGGACATCGTACTAAATATTCAAAATTAAGTCAGCAAACTTGGGACTATGCCCAAAGGAGAATGGCAAAAACATATTTAATTGTGGGAGCTGTGTATACTATTATTTCAGCAATTGTAAATATCATCTTATTTAAACATGGTATAAAAGTGGATAAGCTATGGCTTGTAGTTGGAGTTAGTGTTTTAGTGCAGTGTACAGCACCATTAATAGAGTACGTGCTTGTAGAAAACGGATTAAAACGTAAGTTTGATCAGAATGGGAATATGCGACAATAGATTGAATATTTAGCAATTGCGTGATAGGAATGGGATATATGAGTTTAACGTAGTGTATTTCTGTTTGCACTTATGGCGAGTTTGATAAAGACAATTTGAAGTTAAAGAAAGGGTGACAGCATATGACAATAGAAGAAATCCTCCGTGGTGAGTCAAAAGACCTGGAGTTCAAAGAAAAACTGCCGGAAGACAGTAAAAAATATATGAAGACGATAGTTGCCTTTTCTAATGGTGATGGTGGCAGACTTATCATTGGTGTCAATGATGACAGAGAGGTTGTGGGAGTTGAACAGACAGCTGTTTTTAGCATGATTGATAAGATTACCAATGCTATAAGCGATAGTTGTGAACCTTTGATTATTCCGGATATTGCACCACAAGCAGTGGGAGATAAAACGGTTATCGTGGTCGAAATCAGCGCAGGAAGGCAAAGACCTTATTATCTTAAATCTCTTGGAATGGATAAGGGTACTTTTATCCGTACAGCTGGTTCTACGCGGCTTGCTGACAGACCATTTATTCAGGAAATGTACTATGAGGATGAGAACAGATCCTTTGATAATGTTGTGAATAAAGACATTGAAGTAACAGATGCGGATATCAAGAGTTTCTGTGAGGACATGAAAAAAGAGGCACAACGTAATTGTATGGACGAGAAAGACGCTAAAAAGGTTAAGACTCCTACCAAGAATAACCTGATAACTTGGGGAATTCTTAAGGAAGAAAACGGAGTAGTTCGCCCAACGTATGCATATTATTATCTGAGAGGTTTAGATGGCGTAATGTCTCAGATTCAGTGTGCTGTATTTAAAGGCAATACACGTGGAATTTTTGTAGATAAAAGAGAGTATGAGGGTAATCTTTGGGAACAGGTAGAGCAGGCTTATCAGTTTGTCCTTCGTAATATTCATCTTGGAGCAAGGATTAAGGGGATTCACAGACAAGATGTTTATGAGCTGCCACCGGAGAGTATACGAGAGCTTATTATCAATGCTGTTGTTAACTGCAGTTTTCTACAGAGAAGTCTTGTACAGGTGGCAATATATGATAACAGGCTTGAAATCTCATCTCCTGGTGGACTGATGCCTGGAGTTACGATTGAGAAGATGAAAGAAGGTTTTTCAAAGGTTAGAAATCATGGTATCGCGAATGCTTTTGTTTATATGAATCTTATTGAACAATGGGGAAGCGGTATTCCAAAGATATTGGCACAGACCAAAGAGTATGGACTTCCAGAGGTTGAGTTTATCGATATGG
>SVDS01000165.1 GCA_015057715.1 Paenibacillaceae bacterium | reverse complement strand
TCCCATATTGCAAAGGTTGCGGCTCTGTGCGGAGACCGGCTGGATCTCTATTCGGGAAATGATGATCAGACTGTACCGATCATGTCTCTTGGGGGGAAGGGCGTGATTTCAGTCCTGGCCAACATTATGCCTCTGGAAATGCATACCATGTGTCAGCTGTTTTTTGAGGGACAGATAAAAAAGAGCAGAGATATGCAGCTGGAGCTGCTGCGGATCATGAATGCCATGTTTATGGATGTAAATCCTGTACCGGTGAAAGCGGCTTTATCTGTACTGGGACTGTGTGAAGAAAAATACAGGCTTCCTCTGGTTCCGTTAAAAGAAACCGACAAAGAAAAATTGAAAGAGGTCATGGAATCTTACTTTAGCCATTTTTAAACTTGATAAATAAAAGAAGCGCTTCATAAATACAAAGTCTATGAAGCGTTTCTTTTGTTATTATAAAAAACCATACGACAAAGAATCGCGAATAGAGTTGCAAATTGAATTTCTCTGTAAGATAATAAAAGAAAATTTTATCGGAGGAGAATAAATGCTGGTTTCTAAATATGAATTTAATGTAAAATCAAGAGAAGAGTTCTATATGTATCCCGAAAAATACCGTGTGGAACCTTTTCGGATATACGGAAACCTGTATTATACAGGAAATAAAAGTGTTGGCTCTCATCTAATAGATACAGGGGATGGGTTGATACTTGTTGATACTACCTATCCAACTACCGTGGCTCTGCTGATTGAGTCGATTTGGGAATTGGGGTTTAATCCAAAAGATATCCGTTATATTATTCATACCCATGGCCACTTTGATCATATTGGAGGGACAGCTTTTCTAAAAGAGCTTTCCGGGGCGAAAACCTGTCTGGGAGAGGGCGATGCACTTATGTTTCATGAAAGACCTGAGCTGGTATTGGCATCTGACTGTGGCTGCAGCTATTTCAGACCCTTTGAGCCTGATTTGATTATGAAAGACGGAGATATTATTACCCTTGGGAATACCAGGATCCGGATCATTTCTACTCCCGGACATTCTGATGGAGTTATTTCATTCTTTTTTGAAACGGAGGAAAATGGTGTCCGTCTGACTGCAGGTATGCACGGCGGAGCAGGACTTAATACTCTATGCAGAACCTTTATAGAGCGTTATGACAGAAAGCAGAGCAGGAAAGAATTTCTGGAGGGGATTGAACGGGTATATGAAGAGCCTGTTGACATTATGCTGGGGAATCACGCAGGCCATAACCGTACAGTGGAGAAACGGCAGTTAATGATACAGAATCCAGAAGAAACCAATCCATTTATAGACCCATCTGAATGGAAACGTTATCTGGATACAGTAAAGAATCGGTATAAGATCATGCTGGAGGAAGAGGAAGCTGGGACTGATCTCATAGAAATGTAAGAAAGCTGGTGAATTGGGATGTCTGGAATTGCATTATTTGTGCCAAGCGATGAGATGTATGAGCAGGCAAAGGGGATACTGAGAGAAAAAGACAATCATGTTATTATAGTAAAAAGAATCCGGGTGGAGGAGGCGGTTACAGAAGCACAGAAGGCCATTTCGGAGGGCGTAAATATTATCATAGCAAGAGGCAGGCAGGCAGCAGAGATCCGGCGCCATACCAATGTAGCGGTAGCTGAAATTGTTATGACAGCACAAGAGCTGGGACTTCTGGTGATCCGGGCAAAAAGTATTGTGGAGAAAGAGTGCCCGAAAATCGGAATCTTCGGCTGGGGGGACATGCTATGTGATACAACATATTTTAACCAGTTATACCATGTTGATTTAAAAAGGTATATATTAAAAGACTTTAATGAATGGCGAAATACCATTGAAGAGGCAGGAAAGGATGGGCTGGATATAATTATCGGAGGCCAGTCAGCGCTTGATGGGGCATATCAGATGGGAATTCCAGGCCTTTATATGTCCTCTACTGGAGAAGCCATACGGGTGGCACTTAAAAATGCTGAGTCTCTTTACTATATGTCAGAGATTGAACAGCACAATTATGCTCAGTTTTCAACGGTTCTGGACAGCGCATTTAATGGCATTATCAAAATCAGTGTGGCAGGAAAGATTCTGGTAATGAATCGTGCTATGGAGCAAATACTGGGGTGCAGTTCGGAACAATGTGTGGGAAAACCGGTAACCCGGTTTTTAAAAGATCTTGAAGAAGCAGTGTTAAATCAGATTCTGGAAGGCCGTATGGAAAACTATTCCACATTTATTACGCTGCTCGACCAGTCCATAGTCGTTTCCATGGAGCCGATTGTTGTGGGAACCCGTATTGATGGCGCAATTATTTCCTGCAATCGTTTAAAACGGCTTGATATGAATGATAAAGATGTTATGAAGGAGCAGTATTTAAGAGGATATGTAGCTTATGGTACTTTTGATGATATCAGCAAGAATTTGAAAGATATGCATAAAATTGTAGAGCTGGCAAAATTATATGCCCAGTCTTCCAGTCCCATGCTGATTGAGGCGATATCGGGCCCGGAGTTAGAAGCGGTCACTCAGGGTATTCATAATTATAGCATGAGAAAAAATGGACCCTTTATTGTTATTAACATGGCAGGATTGACAGAGGACCAGCAGACAAGAACTCTGTTTGGCAGTAAAAGAGAGGGACAGGGGGAAGAAGAACCAGGAGCCCTTGTGCAGGCCAATCACGGCACACTTGTAATTCAAAGTATTGACAAGCTGACGCTTCAGGCCCAATATAATCTCATTCGTGCGATTCGCACAAAACGATTAATCAGAGGTAACCGGATTGAAGATACGCTGATGATTGATACAAGAATTATTGCATGTACGGCAAAAAATTTAACTCAGCTGCGCAGTGAGTTTAAGTTTCGGTCTGATTTGTATTTTACCCTGAAATCTCTGCGCTTAAAGATCCCAAATTTAAAGGACAGACGAGAGGATGTGGGGTATTTACTGGATCTGTATACCAGAAAATATATGGAACAGTATTCCCGGTATCATGTAATGGCTCCTGGCGTAAAACAGGTCCTTCTAGATTATCCATGGGAAGGAAACAGTATTCAGCTGGAAGCATTCTGCGAGAGAATGATTCTGACAGTAGGGAAACGTACCATTACAGAGGCATATGTCAGGGACTTACTTGATGAACTCTATCACCGGGATACCAGTATCTATGCAGTCTCATTAGAAGAAGAGGAAAAATTGCAGCAATGGAGTCCTTCAGGAACCACGGAAAACCCGGAACGCGCACTTATTAAATCAATACTTAATAAGTATAACGGTAATCGTACCTTAACTGCCAGAGAACTGAATATTAGTACAACCACCTTATGGAGAAAAATAAAAAAATTTGAGATCAGTGAAAAATAACCCTGGACTCTTTTGCAAAGTGAAATAATTTTGCAATGGATTAACCGCATTTGAAATAAATATTGAGCAATATGAAATGCATGCACAAAACGTAAATTGTGCATGCATTTTCTGTGTTAATGTGTCAATTGTTTCGGGTGAGGGATAAGGCTATACTGTGAAAAGAATTTCAAGGCAAGTAATAACGGAGGCGCATATGAACAATACATTTCAGTTTCAGGATAATATTCAATTTGTCAAAGCAGTCTATTATAATTTTCACCCGATTCCATTACCAAAACCTTTTAAGGATGGGACTGGGGGAATGGGTAAATATGCACCCGAGCAGGGCTGTATTGAACTTTATGATTCAGAAGGGGCGTGTGCTCATCTAAGTGTAGGAAGAAGCTTTGTAAAAAATATACTACCTATGATCTTAGATGGAAAGACGAGAACATACAGTCAGTGGAGAGATACTCTTTACTGGAAAATAAGAAATTCTGGATTTCAAAGTGGTCAGGCGGTGGAGGTAGGACAGTTGGATTTAATGATGCTGGATATTCTGGCACAAAGAGCCGGTAAGCCGCTGCACCGGTTTCTCGGGGCTGAGAAAGACTGGGCAGCTGCCTATAAAGGAGGAGGATCCCTGCTTCTGGAGGACGAAGAGCTGGTAGATGATATGCTCAGATATGTGCAGGAAGGGTATCAGACGGTAAAATTCAAGGTGGGCAGCAGTGACGGAAGGGACATGGAGCGTGATATACGCAGGCTTAGAAAGGTTAGGGAAGCTGTGGGATCCAGGATTGGGATTGCAGTTGATGCAAATCAGAGATGGAATGTTGAGGATGCATATCGTTTTGCAAAATTGGCTGAGCCTTATAATCTGGCATGGTTTGAAGAACCCATACACGCTCACGATATGAATGGAATTAAGCAGCTCAAAGAGCTGGGAGTTCCCATGCCGCTGGCATTTGGAGAATCAATGAGAATTTATTATGCCTATGAAACATATGCGGAAAAGGGAGTGGATCATCTGCAGCCTTCCATAGGGCGGATGAGTCGGATTGATGATATGCTGAAGATTCGGGATTTAGCCAGAAATAAGGGAATCACTTTCTCCTCTGGAGGAAGAATTTATTTAAATGCTATTTTCGGATGCCTGTACGGTGAAGATGAAATGATTGAATATCATGAGCCGATTAGCAAGCCAGTTGGTATATATACCATGTTCCAACCAGAAGAGAGAAATGGAAGATTTTACTGTCAGCCTGATCTGCCTGGAAATCCTCAACGTATGGATCTTGAAAAACTGGAGAAGGACGGGCTGCTGGAGAGCAAAAAAATATTCTATACAGAATAACGGCTATTGTTGCGGGAGGGACAACTTTGGAAAAAAATAACAGAAAAAATCTCGGGATATCAAGATATAAAAATCCAAGAGATTTTATAAAAAAGAACTTTGGTTTTTTATTTATATTGCCCTGGTGGATTGGTTTTGCCATATTTAAATTTTATCCGTTTATGGCATCGTTTATTTACAGCTTTCATGAATACAATCTGTTTCGGACAGCTACTTTTGTGGGACTGGAAAACTACAAGGCGATACTTCAGGATAAGCTGACCATGACCGCTTTTGGACAGACCTTTAAGTATGCGTTTTTTACAGTTCCGCTGGAGCTTTCATTTGCTCTGTTTATTGCATACATTTTAAACTTCAAAATAAGAGGAGTCAATTTTTTTAGAACTGCCTATTACATACCTTCTATTTTGGGCGGTTCAGTATCCATTGCAGTTTTATGGAGATTTCTCTTTAAGACAGAAGGTCTGATCAATATGATATCTGCAAAATTTGGAATGGAACCTTTTAACTGGCTGGGAGATACAAGGGGCGCATTTTTAGTTATTGTGCTTCTGCGAATCTGGCAGTTTGGTTCTCCAATGGTCATTTTTCTGGCAGCATTAAAGGGGGTGTCGGCAGATCTGTATGAGGCGGCCTCCATTGATGGAGCTGGTAAGTGGAGACAGTTTTTTAATATTACAGTACCTCTTATCACCCCGGTAATTTTTTATAACTTTGTAACACAGCTTTGCCACAAATTCCAGGAATTTAACGGTCCTTTTATTATAACAAGAGGAGGTCCTCTGCGGTCCACCACTCTGGTATCATTACTGGTTTACAATAATGCATTTAAAAGCTATGAAATGGGAATGGCAAGCGCCATTGCCTGGCTGCTGTTTTTAATTATTACCACATTCACCATTATTGCTTTTGTCAGTCAGAAGTACTGGGTATATTACAGCGATGAGGATGGGAGGTAGGAACAATGACAAGAGAAAAGAGAGACAGAATTAATACATTTCTTCGTTACCTGATCCTGATATTAGTAGGTACTGTAATGGTATATCCATTAATCTGGATGGTGGGTGCTTCATTTAAAACCAATGCAGAAATCTTCTCAAGTATAGGATTTATTCCAAAATCGCCCACTGTGGAGGGATATGTACGAGGTTTTAAGGGCTATGAAGGAATGACTCTTCTATTTTTTATGTGGAACACTTATAAATTTGTTCTTCCTAAAGTTGCCGTTACTGTTTTTTCAGCAGTTTTTACAGCTTATGGTTTTGCCAGGTTTCAATTTATTGGAAAGAAATTTTCCTTCGCAGTGCTATTATCTACCCTATTTTTACCTCAGGTTGTGCTCAATGTTCCGCAGTATATATTGTTTAATCAGATCGGCTGGCTGGATTCTTATCTGCCCCTGATTATTCCCTCGCTATTTGCAGGAGACACTTATTTTGTATATATGCTGATTCAGTTTCTCAGGGGGATTCCAAAAGAACTGGAAGAGGCGGCGAAAATAGATGGCTGTAATGTATTGCAGACACTGTGGTATGTAATTGTACCAATGCTGAAGCCTTCCATCGTATCCTGCGCATTGTTTCAGTTTATGTGGGCTTCCAATGACTTTATGGGGCCGTTAATTTACGTCAATACAGTAGCGAAATACCCAGTTTCCATTTTTCTACGTATGTCGATGGATGCAGATGTGGGATTTGAGTGGAATCGGGTTCTGGCAATGTCGCTGATAGCGATTATTCCGTCATTAGCAGTATTTTTTATGGCACAGAATTCCTTTGTAGATGGAATTGCAGCAGGCGGGGTAAAAGGTTAAATATAAAAATTTTTGGAGGAGGAGAAACATGAAGAGAATTAATTGGAAACAGACGGCAGTATTTGCTTTATCCGGTTTATTGGCAGCATCTCTTGCAGGCTGCATGCCGACAGAGAACAGTAAACCACAGGGGGAGACAACCGTATCAGAAACACAGGCAGCCAGCCAGGGAGCAGCGGAGCCTGCAAAAGCGGAAGGACTTAAAGTAAATACGACAGATCCCATAACTCTTCGTATGAACTGGTGGGGGGGAGACAGCAGGCATCAGGCAACACTGGAAGGAATCAAAGCATTTGAAGCAAAGTATCCGAACATAAAAGTAGAAGCAGAATACGAATCGTTTACAGGTCATGAGGAAAAGGTCGCACTGGCTCTGAAATCAGGCTCTGCTGCAGATGTGGTTCAGCTGAATATGGACTGGGTATTTAATTATTCACCGGACGGAAGCCTTTTCTATGATTTAAACAAGGTTTCAGATATCATTGATTTAAAGGCATATGATAAATCAGATCTGGATTATTATACGACGAATGGAGTTTTACAGGCGTTACCAGCAAGCAATACGGGGCGTGTATTTTTCTGGAATACTACAAGGCTGAAAGATGTGGGGGTAGAAATTCCTAAGAATTTAGATGAACTGTATGCCGTTGGAGAAGCGTTCGCAGCTTATAAAGATGGCACCTACTATCCGATTATATTAAATGAACTGGATCGTATGACACTGATGGTTTATTATTTGCAGTGCAAATACGGAAAACCCTGGGTAGAAAACTATCAGCTGCAATACAGCAAGGAAGAGGTACAGGAGGGATTGGAATGGATCAGCTTATTGGAAGAAAAGCATGTAATTCCTACACTGGAGGTTCTTGCGGGTGACGGTTCAGAATTGGTGGATACAAACCAGCGATGGATTGACGGGCATTATGCAGGTATGTATATTTGGGACAGCAATTTAAAGAAATATCAGGAGGCAGCCCCTGGATTTGAATTTGAGGTAGGAGATTATATTAATATGGGGGATTACAAAGGCGGCATGACAAAAGCCTCCATGGTATTTGCAATTCCCAAGGCTTCAAAATATCCGGCAGAGTCAGCTGCGCTGATCCAGTTCCTTTTCGGTGATCCGGAAGGAGCAAAGATCCTTGGAGATACCAGAGGAGTGCCGGCGAACAAAAATGGCCTTGCATCTCTTGATTTATCCAACAGCCTGGCAGCAATAGCAAATAAAAAGGTCATGGAATGGACTACTTTTAAATTTGATCCTGTATTTGAACGTTCTGCACTTAAAAATCCGGACGGTACTTATTATATGGGTATGCAGATGCTCAGTTATAAACAGGATGATGCAGCAGGAGTAGCAGAATATCTGGTTAATGATATTAATAAACAGTTAGAAGCAGCAAAATAATTATAAAAAGAGAGGGAGAGTCAATGCGCAAAATTTAAAGAATCCAATACTTCCCGGATTTTATCCCGATCCTTCCGTATGCAGAAAAGGATCTGACTACTATCTGGTGACATCTACCTTTGAGTATTTTCCGGGAATCCCTCTCTTTCACTCAAACGATTTTTTAAATTGGCATCAAATTGGTAATGTTCTCTCCAGGCCAGAGCAGCTTGATCTGGATGGAGTGGCATCTTCCAAGGGTATTTATGCTTCATCAATTTTTTATAATGAAGAAAAACAACGATTTTATGTTATCGGCACACTCGTTAAGAACAGTCTATATCACGAGAATGTCAATTTCTATGTATGGTCAGAGAATCCGGAAGGACCATGGTCCCAACCTGTAGTGATAAAGGGAGCGGAGGGAATTGATCCATCTCTCGTATTTGACGGAGAAAAAGCTTACTATCTGGGAAACTTAAGACCATTTCCCCTGGAACCGGAAAATGGAAGGTATATCTGGCTGCAGGAACTGAACTTAGAGCGGGGAGAATTAATCGGTGAGCGGTCTGTTTTGCTGAAACAGGGAGCATTTATGAATGCTGCCGCACCGGAAGGCCCTCATATTTATCATATCGGAGACTGGTATTATCTGATGATTGCGGAAGGAGGTACGTTCCGCAATCATGCCAGTACCATGTTCCGCAGCAGAACGCTTACAGGCCCTTATGAAGCAGATCCCAGAAATCCTTTAATTACACACAGAAATTTAAGGAGTGATTATCCGATTAAAAATCCAGGTCATAGTGATCTTATTCAACTGCATAACGGAGAATGGTGGGCAGTACTTTTGGCTACAAGACAGGATGGCGGAAATTATGGAAATCTTGGAAGAGAGACGTTTGCAGTTCCGGTTGAGTGGGAGGAAGAATGGCCGCTTTTCTCACCTGGAACCGGACATGTTGAGTTTAGTTATCCTGCACCAGATTTGCCAGAGCAGAAATGGCAGACTGAATGGGGGCGGGAGAATTTTGACTGCACTGAGCTGCCTTTCAAATGGCTTTTGCTAAGAACACCCAGGCTTCCTGTATACAGCCTGACAGAAAGACCAGGGTTTTTAAGGCTTTATCTTCAACCGAATACAATAAAACAGGAAAGCTTTTGTTCTTTTGCAGGGTGCCGCCAGCAGCACCTGTGCTTTAAGACTGCGGCAGCTATGGAGTTTGACCCTCTCAGGGAGGGAGAGACAGCTGGGCTGGTTTTGCTGATGAATCATAAATATCATATACGAATGGAGTATGGTAATTTTAACGGTAAAAAAGAACTGCGTCTTACCAAATGCTTTGATGGGCAGGATCTGATCCTTTTTTCTCTTCCATGGAACAAAAACAAAATTATATTCTACATACAAATGAATTATCAATTGATTGATTTTTCCTATTCTTACGATGGAAAAAAACAAGACATACTTTTGAATCAAGTGGACGGTAGTCTGTTAAACAGAGAAACAGCAGGCGGTTATACTGGAACAGTGATTGGCTTGTATGCGTCTTCTAATCACGCTGAGAGCAACAATTTTGCTGATTTTGACTGGTTTGATTATTATGCGAATAATTAAATAAAGTAAATACTTTAGTTTATAAACAGATTCCCCTTCTTCTTGCTATCCCATTTTCTCCATGCTATATTAAAGTATAAATTTTAGAGGGAGAAAGGATGTCTATGATGAACAAGAGAAAAAAACGCATATTTACAAAGTTGCTTTTCGGTATTTCTGCTCCAGT